>NZ_JAJAFX010000020.1:0-86638 GCF_025384845.1 Photorhabdus temperata
CCAATAGATTTCAAGTTGCAGCGCGGCGGCAAGTGAACGCATCCCCAGGAGCATAGATAACTATGTGACTGGGGTAAGTGAACGCAGCCAACAAAGCAGCAACTTGAAAGATGAAGGGTATATAGGGATAATAGGATATTTATCCTATTATCCTTCAGATTACTGACTTTTAGCGTTTCGATTATCACCGTTGAGTTTTTCTTAAAAGAGAAAACATCAGGAAAAACGGATTTTAAATTGATTAACAAGGTGACAAAATAACAGTATTAACTAAATAATAAAGACATGGGATTACATAAAAACATTGTCCAAATAGCCCAGTTATCTTAACTTGCAATCCCAGCAAATTTGATGATAGGTATTTACTATTGACAAAATGTAAAGATGCACACATCTTTACTTATCATGTTTAGTAAAGGGGTGTTTTTATGCCAATAGTTAGCCAGAAAAGACAGGGGACGTTACCGCTTGAGCAATGTTTAATAGCTGGCATTCAGCCAGGTGACGAGTATGAAAGTTTCGTCAGCCGGAAAGGGATCATTTCAATTATTACAAAGCGCAAAGGTGCCGCGAAGGGGATATTGAAGGGTATCTCAGTCGATCAGAAGAGTCACTTGAAAGTGCCATACACTGATGATTGAAGTAGATACAAACGTCGTACTCAGATATCTGCTGCAAGATGACGCGAACCAGTCTCAAAAGGCCAATGCACTCTTTGAAGGTAAGCAGAAAATCTTGATCACTGATGTGGTTCTAGTCGAGACAATTTGGACATTGAGAGGTAAGCGTTACTTGCTGCCTAAAGAGTCGCTGGTAAATGTGTTGCATAGCCTCATTGAAGAACCCAATGTTGTCTTCGAAGATGGTCATGCGCTCTGGTGTGCATTGGAGATCGACGGCACAGAAGAGCCTTAGAGGAAAATATTTCACGAATGAACGGGGATACTATCACAGTCCCCACTTGCTCAGAGTGTTGCAAGAAGGTGAAATGGGATCAATGGATCCTATTACAAGTAAGCTAAAGTTACCGAGGTTTATTATATTTGTACAGAAGCATTTTGATTGCTCACGCCGAAAGGTGACTAAAAACAGCTTACTCCCTAACATGTTTAATGCATTTATCAGCTATGCTATCCTCCTCTCATTTTATATTTACCTAACCTGCCATGACTATTTAAAAACGAGAATACAGATAGATTAAAGCTTTTATATAAAAGCCAGATTTAACTCAATAAATAAAACTTTTTAGAAAAAAAGTTAATTACATTTAATCGAATCACATTAACCATTAACAGATAATTTAAAGGAAATCAGCAAAAAAACTATCCGAAAAAGCATAGAAGGATATTTTTATATCATCAAAGATAAATCAGATATGATTAACATTGGTTAAACGTAAAATACGGCATCCCATGATGATTAAACTTAATACAATCAGACATTAAAAGTGGTGAAAACAACGATTAAAACTTTATACCGATTAAACCCAAGAGTTAAAATAGTGACTTTTAATAACAGTTTAAAGCCTGCGAGCTGATGTTAAAACTCAACAGTTTTTTTTCAGTACCGGGATATCTTGCAGTGTACGTCACTCATATCCCGGAACAGGCATCAATTTCACCCCTTCAGTTTCTAATTCCTTGAAAGCCTGAGTCATTGTGCCACTCAAGATTTCCACTAGATCATTCGAACAATTCCGCATGTGTACCGGTTCTGACAAACTCGATTACATTTCTCTGTTCGTCCAACAGATAGATTAAAAGAAAATCCCCCCCAATATGACACTCTCTAAACCCTGCCCAATTTCCAGCTAATTCATGATCTTTATATTCAGATCCTAACGGTGAATCATTCGCAATGAGGAACATTACAACAGATTTTAATCGGTTCATGTCATAACGCCCAGAACGGCTCAATCGTTGCCAATCTTTGCCAAACTGCTTTGTATAGTCTGAACGGCGCGGGAGACTGGCTCGCTTACTTGCTGCGGTCTTTTTCAATGTCATAAATTAAATCATCCGCATTGTTAAAACGCGCATTCATTGCGCTTCTCGCCTCATTCATAGCCTCAATAGTAACTCTGTTAGGGATTTTCTTGATCTCGAAAGGTAACGCCTTTTCTTTGGCCACCATCGTTACAGCAATGCGTAGAAAGTCAGACATTTTGATCCCAATATCGGCTAGGACATCGGTTGCCTCTTGCTTAATTGCTGGATCTATACGTGTGCGAACGTAAGTTTCAGTGCTCATTTAGTACCTCGTACATGCTGATTTTTGTAGTGCTATTGTAGTCCTAATTTTGATATTAGACAACATTAGCCCTGAGAAGGAAATACTGAGATATAAAGCAAAAAATGATCAACAACTCCCACCGCAGGCCCGCAACGTTCATATCGCTGCCGCCTACCCAATGAGCGTCTGTCGAATGCATTATCAAGATGCCTGCCAAGGAAATCAACTGGCTGAATGACCGTTAACGAACTTCATCCTATGCAGTCAGCCTGTCCTTAATACGACAAAACCAGCTCCCTCCCAATAACGCCATCACAAGTTCAAGAGAGGCTATTGCGGCCAGAACGAGGATAAACAAGGCCTTGCCCGCGCCAACTAATATCCATCCACCTATCGCCGGAAATCCAAATATACCCACAAAATAGGCGACAACGAACCAGGTGAGGGCCGCATGGCGATTCTCAAGAGCAGAATCGTTTATTGCCCATGTTTGAATAACGGGATACACCAATCCATACCCTATCCCCGTTAACATGGCCGCCGCAATCGGGAACACGGGGTGAACCGGTATGCCCAGCAGGGCCAAAATACCCACGATTAAGAATAACATCAGCGCAGTGACTAACGGGATACGGGGCATCGTCGATAAACGTCGGGCCAACAAAAGCCGCGACACAACCACGGTCGCTGCATGTACAGCGAAGAATGTACTTGCATTTGCACGCGTCCCTTCGACGAGTGAACTCTGGAATGACATCATTCCGGAGAATACACAGCCTCCCAGACCCACCATCACAATGGGACGGATCGCACTACTTGTAGCGATCTTCGTTATTTTTTTCACCCAGGGTCTCAGTGATAATTCCCGTTGACCATGCGGCTCCTTGATACCAAAGGTCGCCAGAAGCAGTGAGGCAAAGGTGCCAGCGACGCCAACAAAGAGAAACGTTGTTTGGATGGACACCCCCGCCTGTTCAACCGCTGCGGTAAGGAGGATGGGACTACCACAAATCCCAGCCATTTGAAACGCACTGAATCGGGTAAACCAGTGGCCCCTGTCAGCATCAGTGACACGTTCCGACAACGCCATGGGCCCACTGATATAGAACATTCCCCAACCGAGTCCAATCAAAAACGCCGCGATACGCGGAATATAGCTCAGTTCACCGCTAAAGCCGCCTAAAAGAAGATAACCACATGACATCGCCAACGCCGCAAGGGCTGCAAGGCGGGATGCTTCCAGCTGCCCGGCAAACCATCCGACTAAAGGAACACCAATCAAAGTGCCAACCAAGGCCACACTGAGAGTCGTCCCGGCGTCAATGTCACTCCCTCCTTGTGACCGAAAATACGCGGAAATAAGGAAGGTGGCGCCATATCCTCCCGCAGTGAACAGGGTTCCGAACAGGAGAAAAAGTGCCGACATTGTTCGCATGAGTCAAACTCCATCTTAATTAATTCTTAATTATTATCGGGTACCGAATGACTTTGGCACCATCGACCTCAATTTATTCACCGCTTTTTCCAGACGGAGACAAACATACCGTATCTCGTCTTCAATGTTAAATCTGCCCAGTCCGAAGCGCACACTGGCTTGAGCTTGTGCATCGCTGACCCCTATCGCCTTCAGTACATGTGAAGGTGCCCTGTTAGCGGATATTCGTCTTAATTTAAACTGATTGGTAACGTTTTTTCTTTTTAGCCTTGCAGCCAGGTGGTTGAGCCCCGGCCAGATGAGATAGCCTTTATGATTCGTCATGCAATGTTGTACTTAGTTCACAACGTAACCGCCCGTACAGGAGCGATATAGCCCCCTACAGTGCAGATTATGACCAAAAGGCAATCAGAATGAGGTAATTGACTACTAGTCAACCAATGATGGGTTAGAACTCCATTTATTTAATAATCAAACGCACCGCACATCAGAAAGTCAAAATCTGATAAAACGCCAATAACCAAACAATGACGAACGAGAATACAGCCGCGATAATATCATCCAACATGATACCTAATCCGCCGTGAATATAACGATCAAACCAGCGAATAGGCCACGGTTTCCACATATCCAAAATACGGAACACAATAAAACCCGTTAAAACCCACTGCCAGTTAACGACAGGAATTGCCATCAATGTGATCCACATACCGATAAATTCATCCCAGACAATACTGCCATGGTCATGAACTTTCATATCATCAGAAGTACGCTGGCAAATCATTATCCCGAACAACATTCCGGTAATAATCACCAGCCAGCAAATCCATTCTGGAAACTGAATCAATAATAACCAAAATGGAACAGCAGCAGCAGATCCCATTGTTCCTGGCATTACCGGCGATAGCCCACTACCAAAACCCGTCGCTAATAAATGCCAGGGATTATTCATCCGTAAACGGCGTTTTGCCTCATCCATGTGCTTCCTCGGTAATAAAGTGATCGAACCCTTTCAGATCCAATTTAATCTCTTTATTCTTGCTGTAATAACGAATCTCTTCTGATTCCGGCATAATCTGTCCGACACAGCTAAAACCAGCGCCGGTATGAGCCAAAGCGATTTCCAGCGCGCCGCGATTCCTTTCCGGGACAGTAAAGCATAATTCATAATCTTCACCGCCGCTCAAAGCCCACATCAGAGCCTGTTGCGGTTCAACGTATTGTTTCATTGCACCAGAGTAAGGGATCGCATCCAGATTTATTCTGGCTCCACATCGGCTGGCTTTCAGTATGTGGCCCAGATCGGAAATCAAGCCATCAGACAAATCAATTGCTGACGTTGCCAGATCACGCAATGCCTGCCCTAGCAAAATACGGGGTTGCGGCCGGAGATGACGTTGAATTAGCCAATCACGGGACACTGGATCAGAAATTTGCAAATGGTTTTGTAACAGAGCTAAACCTGCCGCACTGTCACCCAACGAGCCACTCACATAAATCCAATCGCCATTTTTTGCGCCGGCACGCCGCAATGCTCTGCCTGCGGGAACCAGACCATGAATCGTTAGCGTCAGGCTCATCGGGCCACGGGTGGTGTCACCACCGATAAGCTGCATACCGTAATAACGCAATTGTTCAAAGAGGCTGTCACTGAAACCACTTAGCCAACATTCATCTATTTCCGGTAATGTCAACGCAAGCGAAAGCCAGGCAGGATCAGCACCGACAGCGGCCAGATCACTTAAATTCACCGCCAGAGATTTATAAGCCAAATCTTCAGGAGAAATATCAGGTAAGAAATGAACGCCTGAAACCAAGGTATCCGTGCTGACAGCTAATTGCTGTTTATCGGCCAGCATCATCAGCGCACAGTCGTCACCAATACCCAGATTTACATCACGCCGGTTAGTCGTCTGACGATCAAAATAACGCGCAATGAGGTCAAATTCGCCACATGCCATAATAGAATCCCAAAAAATTACTGATGATTACGAACATAAGGCCGGTCCCCCGGCCTTACAAATCATCGTCTACGGTGGGAAAAACCCGTCAAGCAGTGAGAATTATCTTTTCTTGCGTACTGCTGGGCCAGATTTATCCAGTACCCCGTTCACGAATTTGTGACTATCCTCAGCACCGAAGACTTTTGCCAATTCGATAGCTTCGTTAATAGCCACTTTATAAGGGACATCATCACGATAACTTAGTTCAAACATAGCAACACGCAAAATGGCTTTTTCTACCTGACCTAACTCTTCAAGCTGACGGGAAAGATAAGGAGCCATCAAAGCATCCAGCTTAACTGCGTTCACAGCTACTCCTGACAGCAATTCACGAAAATAGGTTACGTCAACACCAGTGACGTCCTGCTCCGACAGAAACTGTAATTCAACGTCAGCAATGTCATTGCCAGATAATTGCCATGAGTATATAGCCTGAACAGCGCACTCACGAGCACGACGACGAGCAGCAGGTTTCACAAGATTCCCCTTAATTAAAACTAAAATCAGCCTTTAATGGCGTTAATTACATTGACCATTTCCAGTGCGGTTAACGCAGCTTCTGCGCCTTTATTACCCGCTTTGGTTCCCGCGCGTTCAATCGCCTGTTCAATGCTTTCTGTAGTCAGAACACCAAATGCTACTGGGATTTTACTGGTCATTGCCACATTAGACAGACCGGAACTGCATTCACCAGCAACGTATTCAAAGTGAGCGGTACCACCACGGATAACGGTACCCAGCGCGACAACTGCGTCATATTTTTGGGTTTCGACCAATGTTTTTACCGTCAACGGTAATTCATATGCACCAGGAACCCAGACAACAGTGATATTTTCTGAAGCAACCTGACCGATACGCTCAAGTGCATCTACCGCGCCTTCTAACAGATTATCATTAATGAAGTTGTTAAAACGTGCAATGGCAATCGCCACACGAGCTTGTGGAGCCGCAACAATACCTTTGATTACGTTCATAGCCTTCCTTATATCTGTTCATATCCGCAGGGGGGCGGATTCTATCATATTCTTTCGTTAGCCGCGCCTGCCGATTTAGCAACAGAGTATAAAAACAGGCGGGTTAACCCACACTCACACATTCAGTCAGTATACAGGCCGCAGACACAGACGAAGATCAGGCCCGACTTGCTGTACATCAAAAATGTTAAATTCCGGCGCATCCGCCAGATTTTTAAGCTCAGGAATGGTAAACAAACCACAGGCGGCATCACCCAGCACTTTTGGCGCAACATAAAGTATCAACTCATCTACCAGCCCCAAAGTCAGTAATGCCCCCGCCAACAGCGGACCACATTCGGCCCAGACAGTATTAATCTGACGTTTACCCAATTGCATCATCAGTAACACTAAATCTACACCAGCACCATGAGCAGGCAGCAGTATCTGCTCTACATTTTCAGGCCAGTTATATTCATCCGCTTTGGTGCGGGCTAACCAGCAATAGCCCGGCTGTTGTATGACCTGATGCTGCGGGGTAACACGGTTCTGACTATCAACAATGACACGCACCGGCTGACGAAGATTTTCCTCAGGATAAACCGCCTGAGTTTCTGCATCCAATTCGCTCCAGCGGACCGTCAGGTAAGGATCATCAGCCAGAACAGTGCTACTAGAACTCAGAATCGCACTACACTGAGCACGGAATTTTTGCACATCATAACGAGCCTGGGATGATGTAATCCATTTGCTTTCTCCAGAAGCCAACGCAGTTCTTCCGTCAAGAGAAGCCGCCATCTTCAACTGAACATACGGGAACCCTGTACGCATTCGCTTCAGAAACCCCTTATTGAGGGATTCCGCCTCCTCCATCATCAATCCGTGTTCAACTTCAATCCCCGCTTGTTGCAGCTTATAAAACCCTCTTCCCGCTACTTGAGGGTTAGGGTCCTGCATAGCCGTAACCACACGACTAACGCCAGCAGCAATCAGGGCATCAGCACAAGGAGACGTTTTACCGTGATGACTGCACGGCTCAAGAGTGACATAAACGGTTGCACCTTTAGCTTTATCACCGGCCACCTGTAAAGCATGGACTTCGGCATGTAACCCACCAGAACGTAAATGAAAACCTTCCCCAACAATCTGCCCATTACTCACAATCACACAACCGACATTAGGATTAGGTGACGTAGTAAAGCATCCCTGACACGCCAATTCGAAAGCACGCGTCATATATTTTTCATCGTTATTCACTACTTATTAATCCTGTAATTTAGCAATCTCTTCGCCAAATTCACGAATATCTTCAAAACTGCGATAGACGGAAGCAAAACGGATATAGGCGACTTTATCCAATTTCTTCAATTCATCCATCACCAAATTACCAATCATTTTAGATGGAATTTCCCGTTCACCGGTAGCACGTAACTGAGATTTAATACAGCTAATCGCCACTTCTACATCATCAGAACCGACCGGACGTTTCTCCAATGCTTTTTGCATACCTCGGCGCAGTTTTTCTTCATCGAATGGCTCCCGGATATCATCACTTTTTATCACTCTCGGCATAACTAACTCCGCCATTTCAAAAGTGGTAAATCGTTCATGACACTCAAGACACTGGCGACGCCGGCGTACCTGCGAGCCATCCCCCACCAAACGGGAGTCAATCACTTTGGTATCAACAGCGGCACAAAATGGGCAATGCATATCACTTCCTGATGGTTAGTCCGAGCTAAGTTTATAGTTTACCTTAATCTGAACAAAAAACACCCTGCCAGCCAGATACTCACAGGGTGTTTGAACAGCATCAAGGCAGAATAGTTAAGGCAATAAAGATGGCTGATCAGCTCCTTCCTTCTCAACCTTTTGCTGGATCATGTGTTCACGCTTCATACCCAGTTTCAACGCTAATGCGGAAGCAACATAGATAGAAGATATCGTACCGATAGAAACACCGATTAACATCGCCAGCGAGAAGCCTTTCAGCATCGCACCACCGAAAATATACAACATCAGCACCACCAGTAAGGTAGTCGCAGAAGTCATGATGGTACGGCTTAGTGTTTGCGTCAAAGAGACGTTCATAATTTCATACGACGTACCCCGGCGGATCTTACGGAAGTTTTCACGGATACGGTCAGAAACCACGATACTGTCATTCAATGAATAACCGATAACGGACATCAGCGACGCCACAATTGTCAGGTCAATCTCGATATGAAACAACGACAGAACCCCGAGCGTGATGATGACGTCATGCGCAAGCGCAAGAACCGCCCCTAACGCCAGACGCCATTCAAAACGGAGCCCAACATAAATCAAGATACAGATAAGGGCCGCCAGTAACGCCATCGCACCATTTTGGGCAAGTTCAGCACCGACACTTGGCCCAACAATTTCAACACGATTCACACTCGCATCTTTATCAACGGAATCATTGATGACCTTAATAACCTTTTTGCTCAGTTCTTCATTCGCAGCGCCCATCAGCGGTGGCATACGCACCATCACATCACGGCTGCTACCGAAGTTTTGCAACAAAGGATCTTCAAAACCCGCTTTCGCCAGGCTATCACGCATCTTATCCAAATCAGCCGGCTTACTGAGTTTGATTTCAATTACCGTACCACCGGTAAAATCCAATCCCCAATTAAACCCGCGGGTTGCCATCACAAAAACAGAAGCCACCAACAGCAGCAACGAAATTCCGAAAGCAACGTTGTCCCAGCGCATAAAGTCATGGACTTTGCGACCGTAGTTCAATTGTTCAACAGTATAATCCTGTGCCACAACGTGCTCCTTAAATTGACAGCTTCTTAATACGCTTACCGCCGTACAGCAGGTTCACAATAGCCCGGGTACCTACAATAGCGGTAAACATAGAAGTGGCGACACCAATTGACGTTGTTATCGCAAAGCCTTTAATTGACCCGGTACCAACAGCGTAAAGAATGATCGCAGTGATCAGCGTTGTCAGGTTGGCGTCGATAATACTGGAGAACGCACCTTTATAACCTTCATGTATCGCTTGCTGTACGGTACGGCCATTACGTAATTCTTCTTTGATACGCTCGTTGATCAGTACGTTGGCATCGACTGCCACCGCCAGCGTCAGAACAATACCTGCAATCCCCGGCATAGTGAGCGTAGCCCCCGGCAACAGAGACATAACACCGACAATCAGCACCAGGTTAGCCAGCAGCGCGCTACTCGCAATCAAACCGAATTTACGGTAGTAAATCACCATAAACAGGATTGATGCGATCAGACCCCACAGACAGGCTTCCAGACCTTGTTCAATATTTTGCAGACCAAGGGTTGGCCCAATGGTACGTTCTTCCACAATCTGAATCGGCGCAATCAGAGCACCGGCACGCAGTAACAAGGATAACTGACGGGCTTCAGTTGCATTGGAAATACCGGTGATACGGAAATTACTCCCCAGACGAACCTGAATATTGGCAATATTAATCACTTCTTCATTTTTGACTAACACAACCCGACCGTTAGCATCTTTCTTACCACTGTCTTTATATTCCACAAACAGCGTTGCCATTGGCTTACCAACGTTGTCCTTGGTGAAATTAGACATCGCAGTGCCACCGGCGCTGTCCAGTGAAATATTTACCTCTGGACTACCGTATTCATCCGTACCAGAGGTTGAATCTGTAATATGATCCCCGGTCAGAATAACACGCTTATATAACACAACCGGGCTACCATCACGGGTATTTTTCACTTCAGAATCACCCGGTACACGACCTGATGTAGCCGCAGTAGAGTCAATACTTGTATTGACCAAACGGAACTCCAGGGTTGCTGTCGCGCCAAGAATTTCTTTAGCGCGGGCAGTATCCTGAATACCCGGTAATTCCACCACGATACGGTCAGCTCCCTGACGCTGAACTAACGGTTCGGCCACACCCAATTGGTTAACACGGTTACGCAGAATGGTAATATTTTGCTGCACTGCATAAGAACGGGCTTCACGCTGGCGCTCATCACTCATCACCGCTTTCAGGGTATTATTGGCTCCAACACTGAACACTAAATCACGGTGACGATTGGTAAGATAGCTCTCTGCATCAGAAAGGGCTTTTTCATCACGGAAGCGGACCTCTACACCGTAATTATCAATTTTGCGGACAGTGGAATAAGGAATACCTTTTTCACGTAAATCAGTACGCAAGCCATCAATACTCTGCTCTTGCAGTTTGCCTAACGCGGTTTCCATATCCACTTCCATCAGGAAGTGCACACCACCACGCAGATCAAGGCCCAGTTTCATTGGCTCTGCGCCAACTTTGCCCAGCCAAGCTGGTGTTGCCGGCGCCAGGTTCAATGCCACCACATACTGATCGCCTAATGCGGACATCAGGGCTTCACGGGCACGAAGCTGAATATCAGAATTATTGAAACGAGCAAGAATCGCGCCATTTTCCAGCGCAATAGATTTACTCGTGATTTGATCTTTCTCTAAAACATTACGGACTTGGTCCAGCGTTTGCTCACTGGCGGCAATGCCTCGCGCGCCAGTGATTTGTACAGCCGGATCCTCACCATAAAGGTTGGGAAGTGCATAAAGCAAACCGATGAGGATCGCAGCGATCAGCATCAGATACTTCCACAAAGGATAACGGTTTAGCACGGCAGTTCCCTTCGGGAAAATCAGAAATTACAGAGCCTTCATTGTACCTTTCGGTAAAACGGCAGCGACGAAATCACGTTTAATAGTCACTTCAGTGGTGTCATTCAGTGCTAAAACGACATAACCCGTATCAGCAACTTTAGTTACACGACCAATCAAACCACCATTGGTCAGAACCTCATCACCTTTGGAAATAGAATCCATCAGTTTTTTATGGTCTTTCGTACGTTTCTGTTGTGGACGCAGGATCATGAAGTAGAAGATCAGACCGAAAACAACCAGCATGATGATCAGAGAATATGGACTTCCCTGAGCCGCCGGTGCACCAGCAGATGCCGTTGCTTCAGAAATAATACTCATTAAACTTTTCCCTCATTGTTATCAAAATCGATAGTAATCAAAAAACCAACCGCAATATGCTATACACACTGAGGTCAGTCAATCACCACTTAAGTCAAATATTTAATAGCGGAACGGGTTTACCAATCCGCTGATAAAAATCTTCAACAAACTGTTCAAGATTACCTTCTTCGATGGCTTTACGGATCCCAGCCATTAAACGCTGATAATACCGCAAATTATGGATAGTATTCAGCCTTGCACCGAGAATTTCGTTACAACGATCAAGATGATGCAAATACGCCCGGCTATAATTTCGACAAGTATAGCAATCACATTGCTCATCCAGCGACGAAGTATCTTCTTTATGTTTGGCATTACGGATCTTAATGACACCATCGGTGACAAAAAGATGACCATTACGGGCATTACGGGTTGGCATTACACAATCGAACATATCAATGCCGCGGCGAACCCCCTCTACCAAATCTTCTGGTTTTCCTACCCCCATCAGATAACGCGGTTTGTCCTGCGGGATTTGCGGGCAGACATGTTCAAGAACACGGTGCATATCTTCTTTAGGCTCCCCAACCGCAAGACCGCCTACAGCGTACCCATCAAAGCCAATCTCTACCAGACCTTTTACTGAGATATCACGTAAATCTTCGTAAACGCTCCCTTGAATAATACCAAACAAAGCATTTTTATTCTGTAACTCATCAAAACGCTTACGACTGCGAGCCGCCCAGCGTAAGGACATTTCCATCGAACGTTTGGCATAATCCCAGTCAGCAGGATATGGAGTACATTCATCAAAAATCATCACAATATCGGAACCCAAGTCATACTGGATTTCCATTGATTTTTCCGGGCTGAGGAAAACAGGCGTACCATTAATTGGGTTGCGGAAATGTACACCTTCCTCTTTGATTTTACGCATCGCGCCAAGGCTGAATACCTGAAAACCGCCTGAATCCGTTAAAATCGGGCCATGCCATTGCATAAATCCATGCAAGTCGCCATGCAGCTTCATGATTTCCTGCCCCGGACGCAGCCACAGATGGAAAGTGTTGCCAAGCAGGATTTGCGCACCGGTCTCTTTTACTTCTTCCGGTGTCATTCCTTTCACTGTGCCATAAGTACCCACAGGCATAAACGCCGGCGTTTCTACAACGCCACGTTCAAAAACCAGGCGACCGCGCCGAGCCTGACCATCGGTAGTTTGTAATTCAAATTTCACTTAACCTCCAAGCATCAGATAAACAGTCTGATGCTGATTTCATACATTATTACAATAAATTAAGAAACTTTTTCCTTGAAAGCCAAAGGATTACGGCGAATAAACATGGCATCACCATAACTAAAGAAACGGTATTTTTCTGCAATCGCCTCTTTATAAGCACTCATGGTATTTTTATAACCAGCAAATGCAGAAACCAGCATGATAAGTGTCGATTCCGGCAAATGGAAATTCGTAATCAGCGCATCAACAACCTGATATTCAAAACCCGGATAGATAAAAATCTGCGTATCATTAAAAAATGGCGCAATTAATCCATTTTGGCAAGCTCTTGCTGCACTTTCCAGCGAGCGGACGGATGTTGTTCCAACAGCGACAACCTTATTACCCCGGGCCTTACATGCCAGGACCGCATCAGCCACATCCTGCGGCACTTCAGCATATTCAGCATGCATAATATGGTCTTCAATGGTTTCTACACGCACTGGCTGGAAAGTACCGGCCCCTACATGCAAGGTAACAAAAACCATTTCCACCCCTTTTTCACGCAGGGCTTCCAATAATGGCTCATCAAAATGAAGACCTGCCGTTGGTGCGGCTACTGCGCCTGGACGTTCACTGTATACCGTTTGATACAGCTCGCGATCCGCCGCTTCATCAGGGCGATCAATATAAGGCGGCAAAGGCATATGGCCGACATCATCCAGAATGGACAGCACATCACGCTGATCATCAAAACGTATTTCAAACAGCGTGTCATGACGGGCCAGCATCGTCGCTTTAACGTTCTCACTGTCACCCAGCAACAGCTCTGATCCCTCTTTTGGTGCTTTGGAAGCGCGCACATGTGCAAGTACCCGCTTATCATCCAATACCCGCTCAACCAGAACTTCCAGTTTACCGCCGGTGGCTTTCCGGCCAAAAATACGCGCGGATATGACTCGGGTATTATTGAAAACCAACAAATCTCCGGCATTCAGCTTATCGAGAACATCCGTAAAAACACCATGCGTTAACGCCCCCGTTTCACCATCAAGGGAAAGTAGACGGCAGCCACTGCGTTGTGGTTGAGGGTAGTGAGCAATCATTTCGTCAGGAAGTTCAAAAGTAAAATCGGAAACTCGCATTGTATTTAATCATTCAGAAAAACAGGCGGACTAGTCTAGTGCCGCAGCTCTAAGGGTGCAACAAATAAGCACATAACTTCGCTGATTTATATTATAATCACCAGATGAATTTTCTCGCTCACCTTCATTTAGCTACTCTGGCTGAAAGCTCCCTGTTAGGGAACTTGATGGCGGATTTTGTTCGCGGCAATCCAGAGGGGCAATACAGCGCTGACGTGGTTGCAGGCATTCGCATGCATCGACGGGTTGATGTATTAACAGATACCCACCCGTTAGTTACTCAAGCCCGTCACCTGTTCAGTAGCCAATATCGACGGGTTGCGCCAATTACATTGGATATTATTTGGGATCACTTCCTTTCCTTATATTGGGATAAACTGGTTCCCGATGACTCATTACCGGCATTTATTCACCGTGCCCGCAATCAGATAGAACCTCATCTTTATAAAACTCCCGAAAAATTTCAGGAAATGAATGAGTTTTTATGGTCGCAAAACTGGTTGACCCGCTATGCGGATCTTGCATTTATCGCAAATGTATTAAATGGAATGGCCCGAAGACATCCCAAATTATCTGCCTTATCGGGATCATTTCAGGATATAGAACAACATTACTCTGACCTTGAAGCATTATTCTGGCAATTTTATCCCTATATGATGGAAAAAGCGGAAAATAAAGATTTTTATAACCTCCCTCAAATGAAGCTGGAAATCTCACCCAATTAACAACGCGGGTAAAGCGTTACAGTAAAGAAAATAAAAATAAAGTATTGATAGGTAAAATCTATTGCAAAAATTAGTATTTTACCCTTTATTGATGTACGCTAATTCCTTATTCTACATCCAATTTTTACATAAACCCCGGTTAAAACTACAGGAGTAACTCATGGTTCTGGTAACTCGTCAAGCCCCTGACTTTACAGCAGCAGCTGTCCTTGGCAACGGCGAAATAGTTGGGAATTTCAACCTGAAAAAACACCTGAACGGTAAACCTGCCGTTATCTTCTTCTGGCCGATGGACTTTACTTTCGTATGTCCTTCTGAGCTGATCGCATTCGACCACCGCTACGAAGAGTTCAAAAAACGCGGTGTTGAAGTTGTTGGTGTTTCTTTCGACTCTGAATTTGTCCACAACGCATGGCGTAAAACTCCTATCGATAACGGTGGTATCGGCGAAGTTAAATATGCAATGGTTGCTGATACTAAACGTGAAATTCAAAAAACATACGGTATTGAGCACCCAGAAGCTGGCGTAGCTCTGCGTGGCTCTTTCCTGATCGACAAAAACGGCGTTGTCCGTCACCAAGTTGTTAACGATCTGCCACTAGGCCGTAACATTGACGAAATGCTGCGTATGGTTGACGCACTGCAATTCCACGAAGAGCACGGCGATGTATGCCCTGCACAGTGGGAAAAAGGTAAAGAAGGTATGGGCGCTTCTCCAGACGGCGTAGCTAAGTACCTGTCTCAGAACGCATCTAAACTGTAACCTCAAACGTTACCAATAATTCAGACCAGTTGGTTGCTGCCAACTGGTTTTTTTATCGCTGAAATTCCTCGTTTTGCCACCTTGCGCACAAAAAATAAATCTTTCTAATAGTTATCATCACTTATAATTAAATTTACAATTGATTAACATTAAAATTCGTGTAAATAAAACAAGCACTTCCACTTTATAAAAATCATCCCGCAAAACGACAGGAGTTCACAACATGTTGAAAACATGGAAAACACCACTGGTAATAATATCCTTACTTATCTCTTCTCATCTTTATGCCGCTTCAGAACCCGCCGTTGAAGCTAAAAATGGCATGGTTGTCTCAGCCCAACACCTTGCTTCACAAGTTGGTGTGGATATCCTCAAGATAGGTGGAAATGCTATTGATGCGGCTGTTGCTGTTGGCTATGCCCAAGCCGTTGTAAACCCATGCTGTGGAAATATCGGCGGTGGTGGTTTTATGACAATTCATCTGGCTGATGGCACAAATACTTTTATTAATTTCCGCGAAACCGCACCAAATGCGGCAAGCGCCAATATGTATCTGGACAAAGAAGGCAACGTTGTTAAAGGAGCCAGTTTATATGGCTACCTGGCTGCCGGAGTGCCCGGGACCGTGATGGGACTGGACAGCACCCTAAAAAAATATGGCAAACTCAGTCGTGAACAGGTCATGGCGCCTGCAATTAAACTGGCACGGGAAGGTTATATACTAACCCGAGCAGACACAGATATTTTGGACACTTCAATCAAACGTTTCCGCAAAGATCCAGAAGCAGCCCGCATCTTCCTGCGTAAAGATGGCTCCCCTTATCAACCGGGCGATAAGTTGATACAAACCGATCTGGCAAATACACTGGAATTAATCGCCAAAAAAGGGCAAGAAGCGTTCTATCATGGAGATATTCCTAAACGGGTTGTAGAAGCAGCTAAAAAATCAGGCGGCATTATTACCGAAGCCGATTTCGCCAATTATAAGATCTCAGAAACAGCCCCCGTCACCTGTAGCTATCGCGGTTATAAATTTATCTCTTCACCGCCACCCAGTTCAGGAGGGGTAACAATGTGTGAAATCCTGAATATTCTGGAAGGCTACAACCTCAAAGAAATGGGATTCAACTCTGCTGATTATATTCACACACTGACGGAAGCAATGCGTCATGCCTATATGGACAGAAATACTCACCTTGGCGATCCGGAATTTGTTAAAAACCCAATCGATCGTTTACTGAGTAAAAGCTATGCCGAATCTCTGCGTAAAAAAATAAAACCAGGGGAAGCAACATTATCAGAAAATGTTCAGCCGGGTATTGAACCACATGAGAAACCAGAAACCACGCACTACTCCATTGTAGATAAAGAAGGTAATGCGGTTTCAACCACCTATACAATCAATGGGCTTTTCGGTGCTGTCGTCATCGCACCGGGAACAGGTTTCTTCCTCAATGATGAAATGGATGATTTCACGACAAAAATTGGTGAGAAGAATCTGTATGGACTGATTCAAGGTGCGACTAACTCTATCGCCCCTGGTAAGCGCCCACTATCATCAATGAGCCCGACACTCGTCACTAAAGACAATAATATATTCCTTGTTCTGGGCTCACCCGGAGGCTCCCGTATTATCTCTATCACGCTACAAACTGCCTTAAACATCATTGATCACGGTATGCCTCCTCAGGAAGCGGTCAATAGCCCCCGTATTCATCACCAATGGTTACCAGATGAAGTTTATTATGAACAACGAGGTGTTTCTAAAGACTCACTGAATTTGCTGGAAAAAATGGGATATAAAATGGTGGAACAAACACCGTGGGGCGCAGCTGAGTTGATTATGGTAGGTTTACCAAAAGCCGCTAACGTTTCAAATACAGGTTCTTCAGGTAATGATGCTGCCGTATCTGGTCAAGTTCGTGAAAACTATTTCTATGGCGCCAATGATGTTCGGCGCCCAGCAGGTGCTGCTATTGGTTACTAACAACAGGTAATTCAGCAAACCATGTATAAGAATAGCGGGATGGAACACCTTTCTCAGGCACGCCATCCCGCACTTTCTCTAACGATCTGACGATGACAAACGGTCAAATAAACGGACCATTATCACTGATGACTTTGACTTTCTTGTGAACCAGAACGTCCCCAAATACGGTCACAAATACCAAACACAACCAGAACCAACAGGGAGGGAGCTAACCAAGCTAACCCTTGATCAGCTAATGGTAAACGAGTTGCCCAGTTTGGTAATAAATACACCAGAGTTTCTGATGACTTGATAGCATCTAAAATACCAAATAGCAGACTGATCAACATAACCGAAGCCAAAATACGGCTGAAATTATTCCACCAACGCAATGTAAAACTCAGAACAATCAAAACGATACAAGGTGGATAAATCGCAGTCAGTACCGGAATAGAAATATTGATCAAATGACTCAAACCAAGGTTAGAAGTCAGCATGGAGAACAAACCAAGGATCAGAACCAATGAACGATAAGACAAAGGCAGATAACGGCTGAAAAACTCAGCACACGCACAAGTCAATCCCACCGCAGTCACCATACAGGCGACAAAAATCAACACGGCGAGGAAAAGAGCGCCAACACCACCAAAAGTATGCTGAACATAGGCATGCAAAATTATAGCGCCATTTTCCGCATGAGGAATTAATGATCCACTGCCAGAACCCAGTTTGAACAGAGACAGATAAACCAGCACCAGACCGAATCCGGCAATCACCCCTGCCCACGTCGCATAACGGGTCAACAATGAAGATGAAGCAACACCTCTTGAACGCGCCGCGTTAACGATAACAATACCAAATACCATAGCGCCTAAGGTATCCATCGTCAGATAACCGTTAACGAAACCACTGGAGAATGGGATTTGCTGATAAGCATCAATTGCAGGAATTGAGCCCCCCGCAGGCCAAAGTAGAGCGGCAACACCAAGTATACCTAACGCCAGCATTTTAATGGGTGCCAGCACATGCCCGACAGTATCAAGCAAACGACCAGGGTAAAGCGAAACAGCAATCACCAGGGCAAAATAAATCAGACTGTAAATAAAGAGTGATAATTCACCCGAACCGGCAAGGGGAGCAATGCCCACTTCAAAAGAAACCGTCGCAGTACGTGGAATTGCGAATAGAGGGCCAACAGCCAGATAACAAACCGTCGCCAGCAGCAACCCCGCAACCTTACCAATGGGTGAACTCAGCTCTTCAATACCACCGCCTACTTTTGCCAACGCGATGATTGTAATTACCGGTAAACCAACCGCGGTGACCAGAAAGCCTAATGCAGCTACCCAAACATATTCACCCGATTGTAATCCCACCATAGGAGGAAAAATAATATTTCCCGCTCCTACAAACAGGGCAAAGGTCATAAACCCTAACGCCCAAATATCCTTAGATGATAAACGATTTGTCATAATAATTGTTAATTTTTTGTTACCATTTTAATGGCTTGAATAATATAAATACCGCCAATAATTAAGCCCACATTGGCAATATTGAACCCTAATTTAACGATTTATTATCAAAATAATATTCACCTGTACCTGTTTAATACAGAACCATAGTGGTTATTATAGATAGAATCGCCAGCAACTGCCCACAAGTAAAACTTTTATAGTGCCAGAAGGCAATAGATAAACCAGAATGCAGAGTTATATACTACACTCTTTTTCAAAACCAGTGATTGCTGTTAGCTATCATTGAATACACACTATATGATTTGTGTTTTTTTTAACCTTCAAAGCTAATAATTAATTTCACAAGTTAATTATTGCTTTTAATTAAACCATTATTATCTCTTTTACTGGTTAATTTAGCCGGTACAATCAATCCTGACAGTAAAGTAAAACTGAAAGTTGTTCCTTGACCTATTTCACTGGAGATTTCAAGGTGGGAATGGTGGTGATGTAAAGCATGCTTAACAATAGCAAGACCGAGGCCGCTTCCACCCGTTTGCCTAGAACGGGCTTTATCTACCCGATAGAAACGTTCGGTCAAACGGGGTAAATGTTCTGCACTGATACCTGGTCCATTATCTTTCACGGTAAACTCGGCACCGTGGGAGTTCGTTTTCCAACTGACATCAATCTGAGTGCCTTTCGGGGTATGATTAACCGCGTTATAAACCAGATTAGACATTGCACTACGAAGCTGCTCTTCATTACCGAAAACTTTTAGTTTTTCACTAATATCAAAATTAATTTTATAGCATTCATTACCAAGCGCGGCGGCTTCCTGGCGCAATACCTTAAGCATCAGAGGCACATCAACTATTTCATTCATATCAATCTGAGGAGCAGCTTCGATTTTAGAAAGCTGCAATAATTGCTTCACCAGACTATCCATCCTCCGGGTTTGCTCCTGCATTGTATTCAGCGCTTTATTACTCAGCGAGCCAGACACCTCCTGATCCTGCATGACTTCCAGATAACCCTGCAATACAGTTAAAGGGGTACGCATTTCATGGCTGACATTCGCAAAAAAGTCACGGCGGGCATTTTCCAGGGCCCGTTTCTGCGTCACATCCCTGGCAACCATTAATAGTTGCTCTCCAGAGTAAGGCATAACCCGAAACTCAACAGTGAAACCATTATTTAATTCTATTGATAACGGACGTGCAAAATCCCTGGAAAGCATATACCGATTAAAATCAGGATAACGAAGTAAATTAAAAATAGGCTGCCCATTGTCCTCAGGCCAACGAAAACCCAGTAAATGCTGGGCCAAACGGTTACACCAAAAAATATTACCCTCGGTTGTCATCATAACAATGGCATCCGGCAATAACTCAGCGCCACTACGAAACCGTTTGATCAACAGCGCCAGTTCACGGCGCCGTTTCCGGTTCCGTTGCTGCATTTGGTGAATACCGTAAAAAATCGGCTCCCATCCCCCCCTTCCCGACGGCGGCAACATCCTACGATCTAACCATAACCAATCCGAAAGTTTCAGCAAATTATAGCCATGCCATATCAGCGCCAAAAATACCGAAGCAAACAAATACCAGGACAAGTGACCAATAAATATCGACAAAACTAATGCAGGCAAACAAAAAAGAAACAGTTCTGAAACCAGTTTTTTCCAGGATAAACGTTCTAACACATCAGGTTCTCCGGTGCGCAAACTCAGTAACGGGTAGAAAAACGATAACCAGTACCGCGAACGGTCTGCACCATTTTATCATGACCACCAATCTCTAATACTTTACGTAAACGGCGAATATGTACATCGACAGTTCTGTCTTCAACATAAACATTTGCTCCCCAAACATAATTGAGCAACTGTTCACGGCTGTAGACCCGCTCAGGATGAGTCATAAAGAAATGAAGTAATTTAAACTCGGTCGGCCCCATATCCAGAGCCAGATCCTGGCTGGTCACACGATGGGAAGTGGCATCCAAAACCAAACCATCCATTTCAATGATATCTTCCACCACCATAGGTGAAATACGCCGCAATACCGCTTTGACTCTAGCAACCAGCTCTTTAGGAGAGAAAGGCTTGGTTATATAGTCATCTGCCCCAACTTCGAGGCCACGAACCCGATCTTCCTCTTCACCACGTGCCGTCAGCATCATCACCGGAATATCACGGGCATTATTATCCCGTTTCATTTGTTTGATTATCTGCAAACCAGAACCACCAGGGATCATCCAATCCAATAACACCAAATCAGGATAGGGCTCAGATAAACATGCCAGCGCGGAATTATAATCTTCCGCCTCTACCGGCTGATAGCCATTTTTTTCCAGCACAAAACAGACCATCTCACGAATCGGAGCTTCATCTTCAACGACCAGAATACGTCTTGTCATGGTTAGTCCTGTTAAATATTGAGATAAACGCGACTGAGTTTTAAAAGGCATTATGCGTCAGTTTTATGACAGATTTATGAAATCTTGCCTCGGCTATCCTCCACCTGCAATCTGTTTCGCAATAATTAATTCAAACAACTATCATATTTCATCATGAATGCGAAGCGACTCGGAGATATATTCACTGAACCAGATTTAAAGGCGACATTCAGAATATAGCCATTATAATCATCATTCACTTTAATCCATTGCGGCGGAATTATGCGTATTATTCACACTTCGGACTGGCATCTTGGTCAATATTTTTTTACAAAAAGCCGGGCTGCTGAACATCAACATTTTCTGCGTTGGCTGATTAAACAGGTTGAAAATTACCAGGTCGATGCATTAATTGTTGCCGGAGATGTGTTTGATACCGGCTCGCCGCCCAGTTACGCCCGTGAGCTATATAATCACTTTGTTGTTGAACTGCAACCTACTGGCTGTCAGTTAATTATCCTTGGTGGTAATCATGATTCCGTGGCAACGTTGAATGAATCAAAGGAACTGCTTTCCTGCCTGAATACCACCGTCATTGCCCATGCGGAAGAAGACCAGCAGAAGCAAATAAAAGTGCTCAACACCAAAGAAGGCAATACCGGCGCCATCCTCTGTGCAATCCCTTTTCTGCGTCCAAGAGATATTATGACCAGCCTGGCAGGTCAGTCAGGAGAACAAAAACAACTGGCATTACAGGAAGCAATTGCAGAACACTATGATCAACTCTATCAGCAAGCAGGTAAATTACGTGATGAACTGCATTTACCCTTACCTATTATTGCCACCGGGCATCTAACCACCGTTGGCGCCTCAGCCACAGATTCAGTCCGGGATATTTATATTGGTACACTTGATGCCTTCCCGGCGCAAGCTTTCCCACCGGCAGACTATATTGCACTTGGGCATATTCACCGGCCACAAATCGTGGCTAAATCTGAACATATTCGCTACAGCGGTTCCCCCATACCGCTCAGTTTTGATGAAGTCGGACAGGAGAAAAGTGTCTGTTTGGTGGAATTTACCCAAGACAAACTGGCATCCATTACACTTTTACCTATTCCTCAATATCAACCCATGCAGCTTATCAGGGGTGACCTGCAACAAATTGAACAGCAATTACAGACTTTTAATGACTATAAAGGCGAGCAACCCGTCTGGTTAGATATTGAAGTTGCCACACAAGACTATCTCCATGATATCCAGAAAAGAGTTCAATCAATGGTTGCGAAACTTCCTGTTGAAGTCATTCTGCTGCGGCGTAGTAAAACACAGCGACAAAATATGCTAGCGCAAGAAAACAGAGAAACCTTGACAGAACTCAGTGTTAACCAGGTTTTTACCCGGCGGCTTGAGCAATCAGAACTTGAAGATGAAGAACACAAAAAACGTCTGACCACCCTTTTCGAACAAACACTGAATAATATCTATCAGGATAAAAACAAGGAGGAACAGGCATGAAAATTCTGAGTCTGCGACTGAAAAACATTAATTCATTACAAGGTGAATGGAAGATTGATTTCACAACAGAGCCGTTTGCCAGCAGTGGCCTATTCGCAATAACCGGCCCTACCGGTGCGGGTAAAACCACATTATTGGATGCCATCTGCCTTGCGCTTTATCACGAAACACCGCGCCTGACAGTTTCAGCATCACAAAATGAGCTGATGACCCGCCACACAGCAGAATCCCTAGCTGAAGTTGAGTTTGAAGTGAAAGGTGTTGCTTACCGCGCTTTCTGGAGCCAACGGCGAGCGCGCAACCAGCCGGACGGCAATCTGCAAGCCCCAAAAGTGGAACTCGCATTCAGCAGCAACGGCAAAATTCTGGCAGATAAGATCCAAGATAAGAAAGAGAAAATTATCGAAATTACCGGATTGGATTACGGTCGTTTCACCAAATCCATGCTGTTATCCCAAGGAGACTTCGCTGCTTTTCTCAATGCTCAACCCAATGAACGGGCTGATTTATTAGAAGAATTAACCGGTACTGAAATTTACGGTATTTTATCCCAACAAATTTACCAGCAACATAAAGAAGCCCAGTCAGAACTGGGTATTCTGCAAGCCAAAGCCTCTGCCATTGATTTGTTAACGGAAGAACAGCATCAACAATATCTCGAGCAACAGCAACAACTCGCGGATTCTGAATCACGACTGAATCAACAAATAAAAACCCTGCAACATTCGGAGCAATGGCTGATCCGTGAGGAAGAACTTCAACAATTTACTACTGAAAATCAGGTTGTTTTACAACAGGCAGAAAACGCACTTACCCACGCAGAACCGCAACTGCAAAAACTGGCCGACAGTGAACCAGCCGAAACGCTTCGCCCATTGCTGGATGACAAAAATCGAACTCAATATGAGCATCAGAGAATCAGTAAGCAGTTGGAAGATATGCGCCAACAACTTCAACAGCAGCAGCAAACACTCACGCCGATACAACAAAAAGTGACTGATACCGACTCTGCCAGAGCAACGCATCAACAACATCGGCAGCAACAAGAAAAACTGATATCAGAACAGGTGATCCCATTGGATCATCAGATTGATGGTCAGATTAAAGATCTTAATCTTACTCAGCAACAAATCAGCGAACAGAAAACAGCGCTTGAAAATAGTTGTCAACAATATGACACGGCAAACCAACGCTCCCTGTCATTAACCAACCAAAGAAAACAACTGGAAAACTATTTCGAACAGCAGACTTACCATCAATATTTCGGTGAAAAAATTGCTTTCTGGCAACACCAATTCTCCTGGCGGCAAGATCAGCAGCAACAAATTAATCACCAAAATCAAAAAATTGACAAGCTCAATGCCGAAATCACACAACTTAGCGATAACCTGAATAAACAAGAAGCAGACCTAAAACAACAGATTGAAAATAACCAACCATTAAAACTGGCATTTGAACAGGCAGAGCAGCAATTTTTTCATCTGCAAAAGCAATATTCACCAGAGAAATTACAAAAACAATTAGCTGAATATCAGGAACAACTGCCGCGGCAACATAAACTGGAAATACTGTCCCCGCAAATCCTGCAATTACAAACCACAATTGCCAGTAATCGTGTTCGTTTACAACAACCGGAAAAATTATTAAAGGAACTTCCTGTTCAAATTGGCGCTATTGATAAACAACTCTCAGACAAACAGCAACATTTAGCAGATCTTTCTCAACGCATTCAGTTAGAACAAAAAATTGTTAGTCTGGAAAAAGAGCGCGCGCAACTCAAAGAAGGTGTTCCTTGTCCACTTTGCGGTTCTGAACATCACCCGGCTATTCAAGCTTATCAAAAGATTGAATTGTCAAAATCAGAGCAACGGCTAAAAGATTTACGTCAGGAATTTGAAGAACTGCAAACTACCAGAATATCGTTAGTGAATAAAAACGAGTTTCAACAGCAACAATACAACCATATTTTGCAAGAAATTACTGACGCTGAACCAAAATTGAAGTCATTAATTCAACAATGGCAGCAAACTTGCGAAACATTACAAACTGAAATTTCTCCTTCAGATAAACCGGCACTTGAAATATTTGTACAGCAGAACCAATCGGCTTATCAACTTTGTCTGGCCCAATTAGCTAAGTTTGAACTGACAGAAAAAGAACATCAAAAAACAGAAAAAGTACTAACAGTTCATAAAGAACAGATTAAAAAAATTGAGCAAAGCATTGAGCTGGATAAACAACAATACAATGCCCTAACAAAACACCTCGCTGAACTGCAACCAGAGATACAGCAACAACAGAATAAGCTGGCTGATGTTATTGAAAAAATGACTTCTGAATTACAGGAATATGATTTATCACTGCCAATTCTGAATGATGCTGAAAACTGGCTGCAACAACGTAGAAATGAGTGGCAGGTATATCAAAACTGCCGTGAAAACTGGCAACAAATCCAAAAAGAACAAGCTGTTATTCAAAATCAGCTTGAATCATTGAGTAAACAAAAAGAAGAATACACATCCCGTTTAAACATATTTAATCAAAAAGAGCAACAACAGAAACAGCAACTCGCAGAGACGCAACAACAGCGCCAAAAACTATTTGGTGAACAGTCGGTCGCGAAAATGACTCAGGCACTACAGCAACAATCTCAGCTGTTGGAAGAAAAATACAAACAGGCACTGTCACATCTGCAACAAGCACAATCCAGTATCAGCCAGCTTACCGGCGCAATTCATGAGATTGAAAAAAACAGCAAACAAGCTGAACAACAAAAACAGCAGTCAGAACAAAATTTCAACTCTGCATTAGCTGAAAGTATATTTACCGATCAAAGTACCTTTGAAGCAGCCCTATTATCACCAGAGCAACGTAAGGAGCTGCAACAACTCAAAGAACGGCTCGAACAACAACAGATACAAGTCAAAGCCTTGTGTCAAAAAGCAGCAGAAGCCCTGCAACAACATCTGAAAAATCGCCCTGAATTACTTTCTCAACAGACAAAATCACAACTGACTGAACAGTTGAAAAGCACCACTGATGAGCTGAAAAGAAACACCTTACAACAAGGAGAATTAAGAAACCTGCTTGGTAATGACGCAGTACGCCGCCAACAACAAAAATCCTTGCTGGAAGAGATCAACCATTGCCAACAAAATTATGATGACTGGAGTTACCTGAATAACCTGATTGGTTCAGCAGATGGCGCTAAATTCCGCCGTTTTGCCCAAGGGCTAACACTGGATCATCTGGTTCATCTTGCCAATCAACGGCTGAGAAAACTTCACGGACGCTATTATTTACAACGCAAAAACAGTGACGGCCTTGAACTGCAAGTCGTTGATACCTGGCAAGCCGATGCCATTCGTGATACCAAAACGCTTTCCGGTGGTGAAAGTTTTCTGGTCAGCCTCGCTCTGGCTTTAGCTTTATCTGATTTAGTCAGCAATAAAACCTGTATTGATTCACTATTCCTGGATGAAGGCTTTGGCACACTTGACCCAGAAACTCTTGATATTGCACTCGACGCTCTGGACCATCTGAATGCTTCCGGGAAAACTATTGGTGTTATAAGCCACGTCGAAGCCATGAAAGAACGGATCCCAGTACAGATTAAAGTTAAAAAAGTTAATGGACTTGGAATAAGTAAACTCTCACCTGAGTTTCGTTATAATAAACAATAGCGGAAAATAATGAAAAGCCATCATTAAAATGAAAGCACCATGGCAGGATTCCACTTTTTTATCCTGCCATGTTTAATTCATTTATCAGCTATTCTATATTCCGCTTATTTTATATTTACCTAACAGACTATAATCATTTAAAATCGAGAATACAGAAGTATTAAAGACTTTATATCAAGGCGGATTTAACTCAATAAATACAACTTTTCAGAAGGAAAGTTAATCTCATTTAATCGAAAACCATTAATCGCGAGTTGAAAAGAAATCCACACGTAAAATAATATTATCTGAACAGATAAGTATTAAAGTGCTTTCTCCCCGGTTATTTTACGGAGAAAACCCTAAAAATAACGAAATTAAAAAAAGGATAAAATGATTAATTTGGCAGGATTTAAACGCTGAAAAAGGAGGAATGATTATCCGAAAAAACAACAAGGGGTATTTTTATCTCATCAAGCCATTTACTTTCTGATTTATGAAGAAAAAATAAATGGTGGTGACCGATGAAAATCGCCTTGGATTGCCAGTAAAGATAAAACAGGTATGATTAGCTTTCGTTAAAAGTAAAACACGATATTCGATGATGATTAAATTTAATAAAAAACAGGTGTTAGAATCGGTAAAAACAACAGTAAAAACTTTATACCGGTTAAAACCATAAGTTGAAACAATGACTTTTAATAACAGTTTAAAGCCTGCCCATCATAAAACTCAGAACAGGCCCGGCGGGATCCCACTTTGTTTACCCTGCTATATTTAATTCATTTATTAGCGATTCTATACTCCGCTTATTTTACATTTACCTAACCTGCCATAATCATTTAAAATCGAGAATACAGAAGTATTAAAGACTTTATATCAAGGCGGATTTAACTCAATAAATACAACTTTTCAGAAGGAAAGTTAATCTCATTTAATCGAAAACCATTAATCGCGAGTTGAAAATAAATCCACACATAAAATAATATTATCCGAACAGATAAGTATTAAAGTGCTTTCTCGCCGGTTATTTTACGGAGAAAACTCTAAAAATAACGCAATTAAAAAAGGATAAAACGGCTAATTTGGCAGGATTTAAGCCCTGAAAAAAGGAGTGATTACCCGAAAAAAACCAAGGCGTATTTTTCAGGGCAGGATGCTACTTTGTTTACTCTGCCATGTTTAATCCATTTATCAGCGATTCTATATTTCGCTTATTTTACATTTACCTAACTTACCATAATCATTTAAAATCGAGAATACAGAAGTATTAAAGACTTTATATCAAGGGCAGATTTAACCCAATAAATGTAACTTTTCAGCAGGAGAGTTAATCTCATTTAATCGAAAACCATCAACTATTAATCGCGAGTTGAAAAAAATCCGCACGTAAAATAATATTATCCAAGCAGATAGGTATTAAATCGCTTTCTCCCCGGTTATTTTACGAAGAAAAAAACTAAAAATAATGCAATTAAAAAAAGATAAAACGGTTAACTTAGCAGGATTTAATCCCTGAAAAAGGAAATGATTATCCGAAAAAACAACAAGGGGTATTTTTATCTCATCAAGCCATTTACTTTCTGATTTATGAAGAAAAAATAAATGGTGGTGACCGATGAAAGTCGCCTTGGATTGCCAGTAAAGATAAAACAGGTATGATTAGCTTTCGTTAAAAGTAAAACACGATATTCGATGATGTTAAATTTAATAAAAAGCAGGTGTTAAAATCGGTAAAAACAACAGTAAAAACTTTATACCGATTAAAACTATAAATTAAAACAATGATTTTTAATAACAGTTTAAAGCCTGCCTATCATAAAACTCAGGACAAGCTCGGCGGGAGCCCACTTTGTTTACCCTGCTATATTTAATTCATTTATCAACTATTCTATATTCCACTTATTTTACATTCACCTAACTTACCATAATCATTTAAAATCGAGAATACAGAAGTATTAAAGACTTTATAGCAATGCAGATTTAACTCAATAAATACAGCTTTTCAAAAGGCGAGTTAATCGCATTTAATCGAAAACCATTAATCGCGAGTTAAAAAGAAATCCACACATAAAATAATATTATCCGAACAGATAAGTATTAAAGTGTTTTCTCGCCGGTTATTTTACGAGAAAAACCCTAAAAATAACGCAATTAAAAAAAGGATAAAACGGCTAATTTGGCAGGATTTAAGCCCTGAAAAAAGGAGTGATTACCCGAAAAAAACCAAGGCGTATTTTTCAGGGCAGGATGCCACTTTGTTTACTCTGCCATGTTTAATCCATTTATCAGCGATTCTATATTTCACTTATTTTACATTTACCTAATTTTCCATAATTACTTAAAAAGCGCGAATAAAGAGGCATTAGAGGGCGAGATTCCGGTATATGAGTATATTCAAGCCATTGAAAAGCGGCGAAGAAAAGCTGGCAGGCCTGTATACTTCCGGCTAGAAGTTTTTTAAGGGAAACCCAGATATGCGGAAAGGCTTTAGCGAACCTATACAAGCTATTGATGAATTTATTAAAACTAAAACAGAATATTAAAATATTATTTTGCATAATTTAAAAAGCATTTATTCCAATCATTATTTTATTCTATTTAGGATATTTTCAGATTTTAACCTTATTGTCATATGAATTTATTTTCCAGTGATTTACTGTAACATCATGAAATATAAAAAATCCCAGAGGAAATAGGTGGATAATAGTTCACAGCCATTAATATTTCCTTTCCCTTATACAAAAATAATTAACCCTGTAAGTTATAAAAACACTCCACTATTATTTTTCTGAACTAAACTATAATTTGCGCCAATTGAGACAAATCACCTGCACGATAATTTAATATGTTAATTACAGAGAAATATTATTTAATTTAAGAGGAGTATATGAGCCAGAAAAATGATTTCAAAGCTTTTTCCATTAGTGATAATGCTAATGTAGTGAGTCAAGAAAAATATGAAGAAAGTCAAAATATTCGGACTGGTTTTCCACAAAATGATATCTCCACCCATGTTTTAAATAAGGTATTACGCCAATCATCAACAATAGCCTCTGTTATAGCCAATTTTATTGCGACACAATTTAGTGATGATATTTTGGATGATGGCAATATAGCCAGACTCACCGCTCAATTAAATAAAGCCTTAGAACAGAAAATTGCTGTAGGAGTTCCCGATGCTTCGTTAACACAAAAAGGTGTTGTTCAATTGACCAATGAAATTGGTAATAATGACACATTGGCAGTGACACAAAAACTTGTTCAAGAAATCATAAATTCATTGCGTGAAAATATTAATAGTAAAATACCCAATAGCCGGAAAATAAATGGTAAGGCATTGACTGAGGATATTAATCTGAATGCGAGTGATGTGGGGGCATATACTCGAACAGAAGTCTATACACGAGCAGAGGTAGATAAACTGATTAAAACAACCAGTGAAGTTCCTGTTGGTGCTCCTATTCCCTGGCCGTTGTCTCACCCACCTATAGGCTATTTCACTTGTAATGGTTCAGCTTTTAATAGATCACAGTACCCAAAGTTAGCGGAAGCTTATCCTGGCGGTAGATTGCCCGATTTAAGAGGCGAGTTTATTCGTGGCTGGGATGATGGAAGAGGAGTGGATAAGGATCGAATCCTTCTGACAAACCAGAGTGATGCACTACAAGATTTAAAAGGCTCATTTATGGGCGATAATGAAATAGCAGTAACCACTAAAGGCGTTTTTGTCGATGGTGGCGTAGTAACTGGCAAATGGGGAGCCCAGAACGACACTTACTGTCATGAAACCATATTTAATGCGTCCCGGGTAGCCAGGACAAGCCACGAAACAAGACCTCGCAATATCGCATTTAACTACATCGTAAAGGCAGAATAATAATGACACAAAATTATATTTCAGATTCAGAAACCGCCATATTAGGTGAAGATGGTTTAGCGACTCAAGCTGGCTGGATAAAGGTTTATCATGCTAATACTTATTCGAGGGAATTGACTGGGACTGATTTCGAATATGTTGCAGAAGGTGTAGGTTTGTCGGCACATTCTTACCTTGACGCGCCAGACCTTCCCGATGGGGATAATATGGCTGTGCGCCGCAGTGAGGACGGAAGTCATTGGGAAATCGTACCTGACCACCGGGGGAAAATAGCTTACGACACGCAGACAGGCGCACAACAAGAAGTAATTGAATTGGATGAATTACCAGAAACATTGACATTCAAGCAACCAGCTACCGAGTTTGACAAGTGGGATGGTGAAAAATGGGTAACAGACGTTGAAGCACAAAAGGCCAGTCAAATTAACCAAGCAGAACAACAACGTGCCGCTCTTCGCCGACAAGCCGATGAAGTTATGACTGTGCTACAATATGCCGTTGAAACTGAAATGGCATCGGAAGCTGAAAAAGCGTTATTGTTGGGTTGGAAAAAGTATCTGGTATTATTAAGTCGGATTGATATTTCATCGGCACCAGATATTAACTGGCCTGAAAAACCGAAAGAATAATAGCGTTAAAATTTTACCATCTTTGAATATTGATAAAGAGCTGTTTTTTAATCCTCTCTTTGATTTAATAAAAGCTCGTATAAAAGCGAGCTTATACCCAATAGATTTCAAGTTGCAGCGCGGCGGCAAGTGAACGCAGCCAACAAAGCAGCAACTTGAAAGATGAAGGGTATATCGATATTTTATGAGTAATTGGGGTGAATTATAGAGAGTTGTTTCTAATAATTGAATCTACCAATTAAAAATCACTTTTTATGATGAAAATTTCCATAAAAAGTAAGATCCGGCCCTGATTAACTGCCCCCGAAAACTTAAGTCTGTATTGAAGATTTCAACTGCTGGAAATGAAAAAGGTATTTTCATTTCCAGCAATCTCTAATACAGCGCTTTATTCATCATAACAGGCGATTAAGCGCCAAGCGTTGCACCACCATCGATGACAATATCTTGTAAAGTAATATGGCTTGCAAGATCAGAAGCCATAAACAAGACCGCATCAGCAATTTCTGTTGGCGTCGCTATCTTCCCAAGTGGGATGCCAAGTTTAAACAATTTAGAAGATCCCTGAATGACTTGCTGTTTAGACGCTTCTGTTTGCCACATACCACGCTGCATTGGTGTATCTGTCGATCCTGGTGAAATAAGATTACAACGAACGCCATAAGGTGCTAATTCCAGCCCAACACTCAGGCAGAGACTACGCAGTGCAGCCTTAGAAGCACAATAGGCCGACATGCCAACACGAGGAACATGAGCCGCATTTGATGCAATAGTGACAATTGCCCCCGCCTTTTGGCGTTGGAACTGGGGAATAGTCGCCTGAAATAGATTGAATGCCCCTCCCGCATTGACAGACAAGCACTGTTGCCAATCTTCAAATGTTATCTCTTCAGCCGCACCAAGGCGTAAGATTCCGGCACCATTGACCAGCACATCAAGTTGTGGCTGTTGTGCAAGGAGTTGTTCACAACAGCGCGAAACAGCAATAGGATCACTGATATCAAGCAAATACGGTATAAAAGGCAAATCCCCCTCAGGGAACGTGATGTCAAACCCAATCACCTTCGCGCCGGCTTGCTGAAAACGATAAGCCGTCTGGTAACCAATACCACTACCGGCACCAGTTACCCAGACAATTTTATCGCTAAAATCAAGCGCAATACTCATTTTAGGCTCCCTGACGCTCAGTGAATAATGCCATCCAACCATTTATTGTTGGATTTTTCATTAACGAAATAAAATCCATCTCATATCCTTGCTGCCGCCAATGGGAAATGAGAGACATAATGCGTACAGAATCCAGCCCATAATCAAGCAAGTTCTCATCATCACCAATATCGTCGCTATCCTCATCTAATAAAGGCAGTAATAACGCTTTGAGGCGGGTTTTATTCCATTGCTCTTGTTTTACATCTAAGGCAACAAGAAACTGCTCGGTAGTCTCCACACGCCCACAGCGCCCAGCGGTATATTTAAGCGCCATCATATGTTCTTCATAACTGAAATCGGCTAAAGCATCCGCAACCATAAAGGGCTGTATATCACGCATAAACGCATCAGTCGCTGTCATTAGACAGCCAATATGTGCGTAAACACCGCAGATAATAAGTTGATCACGCCCAGCTATTTTGAGCTGTTGCTCAAAATCAGTGCGCTGAAATGCGCTATATCGCCATTTATCCATGACAATATCACCAGCCTGTGGTGCGAGCGCATCTGTAATTTTTTGCAGTTCAGGGTGGCAGTTTAGCCCCGGTCCCCACATATCATTTAACAGCGCCCTCTCCTCATCACTCTGCTGGTTAGGTTGAGCGGAATAAAATACCGGTATTCCATTTTCCCGGCAGATTTCTATCAGCCTGGCAATATTAGTCACGACTTGATTAATTAATGGACTATTTTCTTCCCAGAAGTTAAGAAAGTAATTTTGCATATCATGAATTAATAACGCAGCCCGATTTTTATCCAACGACCAATTGACCTTGTTTGTCGGAAGTCCTTCTGCCACAGGTAAGTCATAACTATTAAGTTTAGGAATACTCATTTCTTTCTCCAACGAGTGATGGCTGAACAAATTGTTTAGCAAGTTGACGTAATTGTTGCTTGTCTATTTTTCCGACAGGTGTTATCGGCAGTGAGGGAACAGGTTCAAACCGGTCAGGTAATTTATAATCTGCTATTCCCTGCTCACGCAGATAACGCCGTAAGACTACGGCTTTTATCGGTTTTCGTAATACGACAAAAGCACAGCTTTTTTCACCCATTAGCGAATCAGGAATAGCGACAAGCGCGGCATAAATGACATCAGGGTGCCGAAGCAGCAGATTCTCAATTTCCTCAGCCGCAATTTTTTCCCCACCGCGATTGATTTGATCTTTTTCACGCCCCACGACTTGTAAATAACCATCAGGCGCCATGATGACGAGATCACCAGAACAGTAGAATCCATTACCATCAAAACATTGCTGATTATGCTGTGGACTGCGGTAATATCCGCGGAAAGTATAAGGCCCCTGAGTCATCAATCGGCCAGCGACACCGGGGGGAACAGGATTGCCATTGTTATCAGCAATCCAAACTTCATCATCCTGACTGGTCGGACGGCCTTGCGTCGTAAAAATATGCTGTTCGTCATCATCCAGCCGGGTATAGTTCACTAATCCTTCAGCCATACCGAAAACTTGTTGTAACTGGCATCCCATCTCTTTTGGAATACGTCTTGCCAAGCTCTCGCTTAACCTTGCCCCACCGACCTGTAGCAGTCGCAAGCTTTTTAGTGCGTCACGGCTACCACTAAGTGCTATCGCTTCAAGCCATACACTGACTGCTGGCGGTATCAATGCAGTCACATTCACCTGATGTTGTTGGATAAGCGGAAAACAGCAATCAGCACTGGGATTATTCGCTAAAATGACCTGCCCTCCGCTGTAAAACGCCCCTAATGCCCCCGGAGAGCTCATAGGAAAGTTATGCGCAGCAGGAAGTGCACATAAATAGCGAGTTTCAGCATCAAACTGGCAAATCTCCACACTGGCGCGAATACTGTAGTAATAATCATTATGCGTTCGGGGAATAAGTTTAGGTGTCCCTGTACTCCCCCCCGACAATTGGAAAAATGCTACTTCATCAGCCGGTGTTGGATTAGCGATAAAATCACCCGCGCCTTTTGCCAATAGCGTCTCAAAATCCAGAATACTGCCATTATCACCACGTAAGACAACGTGACACAAAGACGGCGTACAAGCTTTGAGCTCATCAATAAAATTGTCGTCGCTAAACAAGGAATGGTTGCGATCGGCAATCAACAATGCGGGGTTAATCTGATCAGCATAAGCACAAAGTTCACTGCGCTGATGGCTAAATATAGCGTTAACCGGAACTACCCCAAGCCGTAATAAGGCAAAGAAAACAATATAAAACTCGGCCTCATTCCCCAATTGAACTAAGGCAGTTTGTCCTCGTTTAACGCCTTGTCGTTGTAATGCTGCGGCCAAACTATCCACCAGCAGGTTAAGTTCAGCATAGCTGAACTGACAATCTCCACAGATAAGCGCAATTTGCCCGTTGTTTGACTGACGGGTCAAAATGTCACTAAGCGGGAGATCTATCCAATAACCACACTGACGATAGCGCTGTTCCAGCGCTTTCGGCCAACGATTAAATTCAACTATCATGCTGGACATGCCTCCTGTGAAAACTCGAATGCACGCATCATCGTTGAAAACTTAACCTCTGTTTCCTGCCACTCTGACTCTGGTTTCGAATCAGGCACAATGCCAGCTCCCGCAAACAGTCTTACCCGTGAACCATTCACTTCACCACAGCGGATAGTCACCACCCATTCACCGTTCCCTTTCTCGTCACACCACCCCACAATGCCGCCAAAGAGGTTTCGTTTAAACGGCTCTAATTCCTCAATTAGGTTTTTCGCAGTCTGATACGGTGTACCGCAAAGGGCCGGAGTAGGATGAAGCAGGCAAGCAATAGAAAGTGCATTTTCCTGTGGCGCCTTCAGCTCTCCCTCAATATCGGTGGCAAGGTGCCAAAGTACAGGCGTGCTGATGGTGGAAGGCATTTCGGAGATATGTAGTTTTTGACAACGACTTTCGAGTACGTTTCTCATCATATCGGTCACTAACCGATGTTCATAATTATCTTTGACGGACTGAATAAGCGCCTGACGCAATTTGTAATCTTCTTGCTGGTTTTCACTGCGCTTTGCTGAACCTGCCAGCGGCTGAGAAAAGATAGTATTGCCCTGTTTACGTACTAATAATTCTGGGCTCGCACCAATCAATGCCCCATTTTCCAACGGAACATGGAAATTATAACTCCAACTATTTTGCTGATTCAGATGTCGTAATAATTGAATTGAATCTAATGGCTGATGGGTTTCGATATCGAGTAACCGCGAAAGGACAATTTTATCTAGTCTATGATTACGCATTGCATCAACGGCAGTGTTCACCATCTGGCTAAAGTGTGCTTTATCGGGCCACTGGGTGCGTCTTTTTTCTGTATGGGTTGAATTGGAAATAAGCGAAGGAAACTGCTTTCTTTGGAACCAATTGCATTGTTCAGGAACAAAAAGTGCCGCATTTTGCTGTTTATCGAATGGAATTGCCCCCACCAGAACAGGATTTTCAATCCCATCACTCTTCGCTTGCTGAAATAATTGACGTATTTCTTGCTGAATCAGGCTATCAGGGTTTGCTGCATCATCAAGTGGCTTTGACACAATCGCATATTGCCCCTGTGCCAATAGACTTTTACTGGATGAAAGAAACAGAAAATCCTTATTATTAAGATCATTAAAACCAGTCAGCAAAGTATCTCTATATAGATCTGGCACAAGTTTTACCTCTATCTGTTAATCGTGTAATCACGAAAATGGAATTCTTGCCTCGACATAACTTTGCACCACTTGCTATAAATAAAACGATGACTTAAATTGCCAGTAATAAAATTTCGATATGATTTTATTTTATAAAAACGTATATCTTTAAAACGTTTCTCCCTTATTCCATTTGGAGATCTCATTTCGCACTATCCTGTTATTCTGCCTGATATTAAAAGTTGTTGATTGAATCTATCAGGCATAGCTCAACGATATTAATATTATTTTAATGATAATAATAATCAATATTATTATTAAAAAATACATTTAAAAATCATATCTATCCCTTTGTAAAACGCCGTCCCTGCGGAATAATTAAGGGAGTATGGCTGACGGGATCATCAATAATGACACAATCGAGTCCAAAAACCTCAGAGACTAATGTTGTCGTAATGATCTCACCAGGCGCTCCTTCCACCACAATCCGTCCCCCCGCCATCACAATCAGATGATCTGCATACCGGCAAGCCTGATTCAAATCATGAAGCACAGCAATAAGCGTATATCCGGATCCTTGATTAAGGCGACAAAACAGCTCAAGCAACTCAATTTGATGAGCAATATCAAGATAAGTTGTCGGTTCATCAAGCAGTAACAATGGCGTTTGTTGAGCCAGCACCATAGCAACCCAAACCCGTTGGCGCTGCCCACCTGAAAGTTCGTCAACAACGCATTCAGCAAGCTGAGTCACGCCGGTCGCATTCATTGCCTGGCGCACCGCTTCATAATCCTCATGACTCCATTGACGTAATAACCGCTGATGGGGAAAACGCCCGCGCGCGACTAAATCAACCACTTTGATCCCCTGAGGAGCCTGCACACTTTGCGGTAATAACCCCAGCTGACGGGCCAAAGCGCGTGTTGGTATAGTGTGAATATCATGACCATCAAGGCAAACCCTGCCATATTCCGGGCGCAACAGACGACATAAACTTCTCAACAGCGTGGATTTGCCACAGCCATTAGGACCGATAATCACGGTAAAACGACCATCAGGGATACGCAAATTCAGTTCATCACAGACGATATGTTCACCGTACCCCAGGCGCAATTTTTCCACACTCAAGCGACAAGGTGATAAAACACTTTGGTTATCATGTTTTAGCGTTAGCGTTGTCATCAATTCTCTCACAAAAACGTTATTAATCAGTCTGCATCAGTATTCATATCAATGCAGACTGCAAGAGGATTATTCAGTGTTGAATAGAAACCCTGGTATTCAAAGGGTATCTATGCGCGCGGATAATCTTGGCAAAATCGCCCCAAGCGGTATATTGCTATCCTGTGTTTTTGCAAACAGCGTCAAGATGCCATTGATAGTCTCTGATATTTGAGCGATTTGAGCCGCACTATAACGATCTGAACGATAATTAAACAAAATACGTACCATTTCTTCACCTGCAATCATCTCTTCCATAATTTCAAAGTGAAGCCCCAGTAGCGATTCCTGCTTTTCCAAAACAATCTGCTGAAATGCAATATGGCTTCCATCCAACATATGGAACTCACCGCTCAAACTATTTTTTGCATGTAACTGAATATATACCTCGAATAAATGATCTTTTCCTTGATCTGCATGGCCTGATAAGGCTTCTTCAATCAGATCAATGGGGATATCGGTATAAGGCAACGAGTCATTGATGTTGTTCTTAACCTGAGTGATCAGATCAGTAAATGTCATCTGTTCAGTAAAGCGAACTCTGTGTATCACAACCGTAGTAAAATAACCGACAGTGTCAAAGAAGCTCGCGTCATCACGTCCTGAAGCCGATGTTCCCACAATAAGATCATCGGTTGCCCCCAGTAAATTGAGCGATGCAACAATACTGGCGTAAAGAATATTAAAGAATGAAGCGCCATTTTTTCTGGCAAGTGACTGTAAGCCTTGAGCCACCACTTTTTCAATCTCAAACTCAATGCCTTCACAGGAATTCGCTTGCCCGGATAACTCGCTGGCCGGATTTTCAAAAATGGGCTCTCCGCTTGGCGCGCCCCGTAAATTATTAACCCAATAATCAAGATGAGACTGATTCATTCCCTCATTATTTTGCCTGATTGCATATTGAAGGAATGGTAAAGGTTGCTCTTGCCATGTTGGCGTCTCATTTATCAACCTGTATTTATAGGCATGTTTCAGCTCTTCCATGAGCAAAGTAACAGACCACTCATCAAGTGCCACATGATGAAATAACATGGATAAAAACTGCTGCCCTGAGGCGTTATCGGTGACAAATTTAATGCGTAAAGGCAGTTCTTCAGATAGATCAAACAGATATTTCCCCTCTTTTTTTAATATTTCTTCTGAGGAAAGGAGACCATATTCATGAGAATCCCAAAACCACTGATAGCCCGATAAATCCTTCATTGGAACGACACGTTGATAGACTCCGCCCTCTTCCTCATAAAATAGGCTACGCAATACAGAATGTCTTTGCAGTACATCAAAAAAAGCTTGCCTAAGTACCTGCTCATTAATAATTGCAGAAAATTTTAAAATAAAAGGTAAGTTGAAGATATCGTTGAAATCAAATGCCGCATACGCTTTCCATAGAGATTTTTGCGCAAGGGATAAAGGTGCGGCAGCCGAAATATCTTCTTCAGATTGTTCTTCGCTCAATTCATCTTTGTTTTCATCAATAGGATCATGACATTGCGCATATTCAGCAAGTTTCAACGCGGTCGGATAACTAAAGAGATGGTTAATATGGATCTCTATATTATGTAAGCTCAGTAATCTGCCTATCACGCGGGTGGCAATGAGTGAATGCCCGCCAAGATCGAAAAAGTCATCACTGGCTGTCATTTCCGGTGAGGAGAGCGCTTGCCTGAATTCATTTAGGATAATATTGGCTATTTTACGATGGCTATCGCTTTTATCAGTTGCCTCATGTTCTTTTTGCTGTTTGGCGATAATAAGTGCTGTATCACTGATATCTTCATGTTTTTTCTTCGTTAGAGGCGAAAAAACAGACGTAAGTTTTGGCGCAATAGTGACATCTTGTTCATGAATAAATGTACAAAAACCTTCTAACAAAAATGCGCCAATATGTGCGGATACTGACGGGCCCGTTATTAATTCAAGAAACCATTGCCCATCATTTACATTTCCAGCTGCCAGCGAGATATCAAAATGCGCGTCTAACGGTGGAATGGGTAATAACTCAACCATTGCATCATTCAACCTGAGTGATGGCTGGGATTGATTAAGCCAAGTCACAAGGATATGTGGGCTGTTATGGCCGAACTCCACCTCATTGCCAATTTGTAGATTGCCGCTTTCTATCTGCCTTTCAAGATCGGCAATTATTTTATCCAGGCTTTTGTCATCCCGGCACACACGCAACGACATTAATTCTGAGTAGAAAAATGGGCTGTTGAGTTCATCATGTGTATATTCCGGGTCGCACGACACACTGACATTCACGTCCAAATGAGAGCCTATCATAGCAATATAGTAACCAAATAATGCTGTTACTGTTGCCAATGATGAATATGCTGTGTTCTCCGCAGGCAACAATGGAGCAAGTGCATCAACATTGATTGTAGTACGATACCTGCCCACAAGACGATGATGAAGAGAATCATCAAGGTAACTGATTTTACCCGTTTCTTTAATTAGCGCGCCCCTGGCGGTATCGGATTTATAGAGCCAGGAAATGCCAATCTTTCCAGACTCACATGATAACCATTTAGCCGGGATTGCCTTGCGAAATAAATCTTCCTTGCTAAATCCAATAGTCTTCAGGCCATTATTATAGACATCAGAAAGCATGGTAAGCATCTGCGGCCATGACATGCTATCTCTCAGAATATGATGCACAATCACACCTAAAATAACCCCATGCTTGCCATTCATAAACAACATGAATTTGACCGGTGGATGTTCATCAAGCCCGATAGGTTTGCACTGATCCTTAAGCAGCCTATTTATCGCTTCTTCATCGGACTGAATCTGATAAATCTCGATAGGAGAATCCGCTGTTAGATCGCAATATTTACGCAAATCGCCTTCATCATCAAAACGATACCTAACATTAATTCCAACTATCTCTTTAGTAAGAAGCTCTAATGCCCTGATGAGCCGGCCTATGTTGATATTTCCTGTCAATGACCAGACACAGGCAAACTGACCTGAAACATCAGGATCCTGTTGATGATGAAGCCACACCATCTCTTCAAATTCAGTTAAATCCTTTTCAGTTTCTTGGGCTTCCGAAGATGAATGACCATCAGCATGGGCATTGAATACTTCATCCAAAAGCAATGCTTCATCATCTGTCAGTATCCGCTTAAACTCTCTTGCCATATTCCCGCTTCTCCAGTCAACGCAGGGCTACTCTACATATTAATCTTTTGCTATTTTCCGGACAGAGGATGTGATCCCACTCATACAACCGCCCTTCATTTTTTGGCGGATAGAATAAGTTTCACCCCCCTGTCCGGTTACTTATTGAATTAATGTCCTAACCAATTGACTAATCGCCTTAGAACTTCAGTTCAAACGTCGCACCAATCATTCTCGGACGCTGATAAATTATCGAATTAACGTTATTATCCGGAACTAATAAACGTTTATCAGAGTCAAACAGATTCTGAGCAAATAATGTGGCGCGTCCCCATTTGAAGTTATAACCAAGTTGAAGGTTAGCTATCCAATAGGCTGGGATTTTTCCACGGGCAGAATTGTCATACTGAGAATAATAAGTATCTGAGAACATAACATTGCCGCTAACATCAATATCCTCTGTCAGTAAATATTTAGCCAAGAGGTTTGCGGTATATCCCGGTGCCCGAGGTAATTCATTACCCTGAACACCACTCTCCGCGAAACTTTTAATCTTCGTTTTCAGTAAGCCAACATTAGCGTTTAGCTCAAGTTTTTCGACCGGCAGCCAACGAGCACCGATTTCTGCACCATACGTTTCAACCTTATTAGCATTACGGATCATGGTTGAATCGAGTGACAGATAGTAAGGTAACTGCATGTCCTTATAATCGTTATAGAAAAGATTAGAGGTGAGTTCCAGTTTACCGTCCAGCAAGCTGTTACGTGTATAAAGGCTGTAGTTCCAGACATATTCAGGGTCATAGGTATAACTAATGACAGGATTGCCAAAGGTCACTCCCGCCCCCCCTGCGTTATAACCTCTACCAACAGCTACCCCGACGGTTTGATCTTTCTGCGGTTTCCAGGCTACATCAATTTTAGGCAGAAAAGCGTTATAGGTTTTATCAAAATCGATTGCTACACTTTCGCTTCCCCCTTTACGTGTTCTGTGTTCACGCTCAAAGCGGCTTGATAAAGTCACATCAATTTCAGGAACAACCGTGTAGGTCAAGACAGTATAGGCAGAGGCTGTTTCCGTTTTGTCATCAAACTTGCTGCCCCCGAAAAGATTAATAGACTCATCCTGTTTACCATGGAAATAACGCACACCCACCAAACCATTCAGCTTATTATCAAACCCTTGAAAACGGATAATAGGTTCAACTTCTAGCTCTTTGCCATCAGTATCAGCCCTTGGAATTTTAGACGAGGTTAATCTGCTATAAGACAGATCGGTATAAATTAATTTATTTTCCAGACTAATAGTATCTGACAAAGCCCATGAAATATCCCAGATCCCACTGGTCGTTTTTCGTTCTATAACGGGTCTGAACAGCTCATGCCTTAAATTAGGCGTATCCCTTGGATTGTATGCTTCGTTCTGAGGAGCCCGACTATCAAGATGGTTAACCGTTAATTTCGTGGATAACTCAGGAATGGACAGTGGTTCAAACAGCAGCTTCGCACGGACCGTTGTTGATTCAATTTTGTGCGGATCGCCAACAGGATCATAAGAAACCAGGTTAGCAAAGCTATCACGATTTTGACGATCGACACTAAGACGGAAAGCCAATTGCTCGTCAATCAAAGGACCGGAAGCCATCGCAGCGACTTGCTGATAGCCCTGATTAGCGAACCCACTTTTGATTGCGCTCTCCCAATAAAAGGTAGGATCGAGTGATTTAATGATCACAGCGCCTGCAATTGCGTTCCTTCCCTGAATATAACTTTGTGGATCACGAAATACCTCGACACTCTCTATATCCCACAAAGATTGCGTGCCGAAAGCCAGCTCATTATAGGTAAACGAGCGCCCATCAATAGAGACGTTGATTCTGGGACGCGTCCCACTAATGAAAGCCATTCCCCCTTGTGAAGGGCCTGAACCATCAACACCGCGAACGGCGGGAAGAGCATTACTAATACCGTTATCAACAACGTTCGGCGTCATTTGCAGCAACATGTTAACATCAGGATTAGGAATAGATTTCATTTTGCGAAGATTATAAACCTCGACGCTTGAACCACTATCATAAATAGAGCGATTGACTTTCTCTCCTGTCACCACTAATACATCTTCTTCTGATGATAATGCTTTAGTATTTCCTTTTTGGGCGTTTTGTGTGTTCTTTTCCTCTGCCGCAACAGCATCAGTTCCTGTGAGCACAATAGCACCAAAAAATAAAGCCCCAAAGATACCTACAAAATTCGATTTTTCAGTATGTTCTTTTTCTGATACATCATGTTGCAGAGTTGAGTGCAACCTATTCATTCATTTTTCTCCTTTAGCCAGCTAACACGAAATCGTTTTAATAAAATTAAATAAGTTAAATCGTGACATTGCTGACCGGTGGATCCCAGTCTGTAAAAACATGGTGCGATTCAACCCATGCTAATTTCATGCAGAGTAGTTTCGTAATGTTATTATTACTCTTCAGTGTTGCTTTGTTATAATATTTCTTAAATAGTAATAATTATCATAACAAGGTGTATTATTGTATGTAAATAAAAATCATTATCATTAACTGTGATCAATGCAACAGAAAAATAAATTTCCTATATAAAACAACTTTTTATTTTAAGGAAATAAAAAAAACAAAAGATAACTCGGTAAAGTATGTGGTTTTAGGAAGGTATTTAGCCAGAAAGAAATTGACTAAGAATATATCCCTATATTTTATGGAATTAATTTTAGGCTTAAAAAACAAACCAGGAAAATAAAGAAATAATTCACAGTCTAAGTTAAGAATATAAATAACGAAAATATTCCATCAATTGAGACAGATAAAGACCCCAACAAATATATTATTATATACCCTTCATCTTTCAAGTTGCTGCTTTGTTGGCTGCGTTCACTTACCCCAGTCACATAGTCATCTATGCTCCTGGGGATGCGTTCACTTGCCGCCGCGCTGCAAATTGAAATCTATTGGGTATATTTGTTACTTGAATGACTTACCCCCAGATATCTCCGCCCACATTAGGAGAAGATTTACGACGATTCTTACTAAATTTGCCGAGAACGGGTCAACAACCAAATCAGATAAATTCCGCCAATGAGCCCCGTCATAAGCCCAATAGGGACTGCCGCTCGTAAAGGTAAAAGCTGCGTAAGCAGATCAGCTGACAGCAAAAGGCAAGCCCCCATTAGCGCGGCGCTGATAACCGGCATATTTCTCGAACGGGTCAGGCGAACCACAAGCTGAGGAGCGGCCAAAGCAACAAAAGCAATCGGTCCTGCGGCACCAGTGGCAAGAGCCGCTAAAACCACAGCGCAAAAAATCATAATAAAACGAACGCGTTCCACCCTGATACCAAGCTGACTGGCAATATCATCCCCCATCTCAATAATGCTCAGTTTCCTTGCCATAAAAAGAACCAAAGGCACCAGCAATACAACGCCTATTAAAACAGGGAAAACATGTATCCATGTTCGGGCATTAAGTGATCCGGCAAGCCACAAATTTGCCATCACGGCATTATCGAGATTTCCTTTTACCAGTAATAAGCCATTCAGGGCACTTAGCACTGAACCCACACCAATCCCCGTCAGGATGAGGCGATACCCACCTATTGCACCGGATTTTAAAGATAACAGATACACTACCACTGCGGTCAGCGTCCCTCCGGCAACAGCAGCAATCGCTACTTGCACTGCACTATTATCAAATAAAACTATCTGTAGAATCGCCCCCGTCGCCGCACCGGTTGTAAAACCAATCACATCTGGAGAACCTAATGCATTTCTGGAAATGGACTGAAAAACCGCACCAGATACCCCCAACGCCGCACCAACAAAAATTGCGGTTAATACGCGAGGTAAACGAATATCCATGATAATCTTTTCGCTGATTGTACCGGAGCCCCGCCCCCAGAAAATAGTGATAATTTGTTCAATGGTGATATTGAATTTACCGATAGTCATGGAAAAAAGCGCTAATACTATAATCAACAGCAATATGGCACAAATCACCATAAGATTTCTGGGAATAAAAACAAGAGACACTTTTCCTTGTCGCCAGACCTTACCGGAAATATTAACCTCAGTCTCACCATCATTCCGTCTGCTCATAATTGAACAATTTTCCATTTTCTGACAAGGAAAACAAAGAACGGTCCCCCAATTAGCGCCACCATAATGCCAACACTAATTTCCCCAGGATATCCTACGACTCGTCCCAAGCTATCAGCAGCTACCACCATAACGCCAGATATCAGCATAGAATAAGGAAGTACCCAACGATAATCAGACCCTGCAATTAAACGGGCAAAATGAGGGGCGGTCAGGCCGATGAAACTAATGGGCCCCGCCGCCGCCGTGGCGCCGCCAGATAACATAATGATGACCAGTGCAGATAGAATCCAAACTTTGGTTTGGTTAACACCCAATGATTTCCCCAGATCATGACCAAGTGCTACCGTATCAAGAGACTTTGTCAGCATTAAAGCAATCATCACTCCTGAGGCCGCCAATATGGAGACAGGGAAAAGCACCTCATAACCTCGCCCTTGAAGTGAACCCACCACCCAGTGCCGGAATTGATTAAATACCTCGTCTTCACTGTTTATGGTGATAATCTGGGTGATAGCAAGTAATACAAAGGACAGTGCAGCGCCCGCCAATACCATTCTTACCGGGTTCAACCCATGCCGGATCCCCCCGAGTAAATACACGCCACAACCTGCAATTGTCGCCCCTGCCAGACCAAACCACATATAGCCAATAACGTCGGAAATACCCCAAAAAGCAATTGCCGAGACAATGGAAACCGCCGCTCCGGCATTGATTCCCAGAATACCCGGATCAGCCAGTGGATTACGGGTAAGCGCCTGCATAATGGCACCCGCGACACCCAATGAGCAACCAACGATAATCGCCAGCAAAGTACGGGGCACTCTCAGATAACGAACCAATAAATGTTCACTATTGGCAGGATTAAAAGCGGTGAATGCCTCCCAGGTGACTTTAATCGTGACAGGGCGGGTCCCGACAAAAAGACTAAAAACTGAAAATGCCACAAGTAATAACCCGCAAATCAGCAACCCTTTTCGCTGAAATTTGAATTGCCGGTTATCAGATTGCGCAACAGAATTAGCAACTGAAAAAATCAATTTTTTCATATCCAACTCAAACAATTGCTAAGTTATTTCGCTTTCTGCTTAATGCCAAACCGTTTAACAATGCTATCGGCAATTTCTTTTGCACTGTAATAGTCAATTCGAAACGAATTCACACCAAGACCATAGACTTGTCCTGTTCTGACTGAAGCCAAATTAGCAAGTACAGGATCCTTTAAGAATTCAGCAGCTCTGTGCTCTCCCGCACTTAAAAGAAATGTCGTGGGCGCGGTTAACTGCGTAATATTTTCATATTGCGCCCAAACAAAGTCGCCGGTTTTATTCGCATTATTATGCCAGGCCGGATCTGCCGACTCGATAGTAAACCCAAGCTGTGAAAGCAACAAAGCATGTGGGCTTATACTCGTTGATATGGGGTTAATGGTGCCCGGCCCCGCATAGCTGATAATATTAACCTTACCTTCGGGGATAGCAATTTTTGCCCGGCACTCAGCAAGATAATTATCAAAACCAGTAATTCTGGCCGCAACTTTATCTTCAAGCCCTGTCGCCTTTCCTAATTCAGTCGCCAAATCCTGCCATGTCTGTTTACCATAATCTAAGATAATCGTAGGCGCGATTTGTTTAAGTTGTTCTACCTGAGCATATGCGGAATCAGCGCCGCTCACAGAAACCACGATCAGATCGGGCGCGACAACATAAGCCATTTCCAGATCAATATTGCCGGCTGACCAGAGCTTTTCAATTTTCCGCTCTTGAGCAACTTTGTCCCATTGCGCAAAAAATTTCCCATTCGTGGCCGTTGCACTCGCGACTACAGGCGCGTCAATCGATAACAGTATTCCGGTTATCGAAACTGTGGTCGATAAAATACGCTGAGGTTTTGTCGGAATCGTGGTGATAGTGCCATCAGCATTTTTAAAATCTCTTGGCCAGGAAAGGCTTTCCATCTGAGCTGCATTTTTCGCGTTTGCAGCATAAACAGTCCCCCCAAATAGAGTGACCAGAGTAATTACCAAGCCATATACAAGGGTTAATATCGATTTCATTCTGGCATTCTCAGACAGTGATTGTGGATCTGCGATGCAGAAACCTCGCATACCCATTCAGATAATCCAAAGTGGACGTAATGTATCATTTTGTCTAATATCCGACAATGAGATTAATAATGATTATCATATACAATAACGCTGATCACGAAATACGTCACATTCTTGTTGTATAGCACAACAAATGTTTCATTTTCTCAGATATAAAACCAATTCAGATTTCAGCCAGAAACAATCAACGAAAAATGGTGATCAAACAGGAGAATGAATGTCATGGGAATAAATAGGCGATTACGCGTTGGCTTGTTCAGACGGGAATATCGTGGCTTAACATTGTATGAACACCGATCACAAACATAGAAGAAAGTTTTATCTGTTTTTTTATTTTTTATTCTATTTTCTATGATGAATTCATAAGGTTTACAATGTTAAACATCGATCAAACTTCTAGCTGGATGCCATTGACGCAGGCACAACAATATTACTGGCACGAGTTCAGCCTGCATTCCGAAAAAGTTGTTTCGACTGTCGCTCACTATCTTGATATTCAGGGCAACGTCGATCAAGAGGCACTTTGCAAAGCAATAACGACAGTGGCCAGTGAAACAGATGTGCTCTCTGTCCGTTTTAAACGCCTTGAAGAAGAACCGCTTCCTTTACAACAACCGAATCAAGCCGCCATACCACAGTTAAAATTCATTGATTTACAGACGCAGCCCGATCCTTTCCACACAGCGTTGCAACTTATGCGGGCCGATGTGGAATCTCCGCTGAATTTATTAACTCAACTGCTATCCGCTCAGTGGCTATTTAAATTAAGCGAGTCTCATTATCTCTGGTACAACCGGGCTCATCATATTCTGCTTGATGGATTTGGTATGGCGCTCATTGAACATCGTTGTGCGCATTTCTATTCGTATTATCTTGGTAAAGCCAGTGCCGATGCTTCTTTTCACTCACTCAGCAACTACCTTACTGAAGAACAAGAGTACTGTAACAGCGAGCAATATGAACAGGATCGCTTATACTGGCAAAATTATCTTTCATCCGCCCGCCTTACAACCGTGGATATCGCCCGTGCCGACTATAGTACCAAACACCATTACACCAGTTGTGCGCTCTCCGCGAATATTGTCACAGGCTTAATACGTTTATCGGCTGATACAGATATCGCCTGGCCTGATCTGTTAGTGGCGCTTTCAAGCATCTACTTGCTTCACTATTTCGCGGCACAGACACAAAATGGTGAATATTCAATGCCGTTATGGCTACCCTATATGAATCGCCGAACCCGTTTCAGAACCAATACACCGGCATTAATGACTAATATTCTTCCCTTATTGATAAACACCAATCCGGATGAAACATTAGAGACCTTTTTGAAAAAGACAATCAACGCACTTCATACTCAACGGACTCATGCCAGATATCGTATAGAACAGATCTTTTTAGATCATCAGCTACCTCAAGATACCCGTTATTTATTTTCGCCACTCATCAATGTGTTACCTTTTGACTCTCCCAATTTTGTCGATTGTCAGGTTAAACGCCATATACTCACCAGCGGGCTCTATGATTGCTTTAGCTTTAACATTATCTATCGCGGGAAAGTAGATGCTGGAGAATTAATTGTTGATTTTGATGCTGATTCAGCAATGTTTGGCAAAGAAGAGGTTGAAAACCATCAGAAAAACCTGACTGATTTTCTACAAAAAGTGCTCACAGGCAACTCTCTTTCCCTGCCTGTAAAAGCGCTTTATTCATAAAATAAAAAAATAACTTCATACATAAAGAGCCGGAGTCAGACTCCGGTTCAGAGCACATGAGTCAGGTATTTCATTGATATAGTTAAAATTAGTCAATGTTTTATCGTAATTATACTGTTATATTATTTAAATTCGATTTCTTAAATAGCATATTTAATACTTTACGACATTGATTATTAATCCAATTTTAATGACCGAATATTATATTTATCAATTAGTTATATGATTATCTTGCAATGTTTGTCGATTCGTTTGATTTCGGAAAGAGTAAGCTAAAGTTTATTCCACTAAATATGAAGAAATGGCCCTAAGAGAGGGCCATCTACTATCTTCCTTCAACAATAAAATATCTACTGGAAAAGATTTTAAACTTCATCAGGAAATTCATTGACATAGAGTGTTAATTCAATTCCTGGTTTGATATCTGTTATTTTTATGCCATCGTTCCAGCTCATTAAATCCTTAATGTTGATACCGTGACGTTTAGCAATACTGGCAATTGAATCACCTTGGCGGACACGGTAAATAATGGCATTGTTATTATTTACCCTTAATATTTGTCCAATTTTCAATAATCTGGCTGTTTTTAGGTTATTCATGCGTTGTAATTCACGGGGGGAAGAATTAAACCGTTTTGCAATAGCGGATAATGTATCTCCTGAACGAACTTTGTATTGGCTTCGTTTATTCAGTTGTCGGTTGTTTTTCGCAACTTCCTGACGCATATTGCTCAGAACGGTTTCGTTTGCCAGCGAGTTTTTAAACTGATCAACTTTTGCCTTTGGCAGCATGATGTAATGTGGACCGTTAGGCGATGTGACTCCCCGTTTATATCCAGGGTTATATGCCTTAATGGATGTCAGGGACATGCCAGCCATTTCTGCGGCTTGAGACAGTGTGATTTGCTGACCAACATCAATCTGATCAAGTGCCCGTTGATCATTGGATTTTGGCAGCGTAATACCATATTTATCACTGTGACGAATGACATCACTGAGCGCCAGAACTTTAGGTACATAAAGCGCAGTTTCTCTTGGCAGTGATAAGGACCAAAAATTGGTTGGTCTACCTTTTGCCGCATTTTCTTTCATTGCACGCATAACACGGCCTTCGCCGCTGTTGTAAGCAGCAATAGTCAATAACCAGTCACCATTGAACATTTTATTAAGGCGTTGTAACAGATTCAGGGCAGCAGTTGTTGAGGCAGCAACGTCCCGGCGTGCGTCGTACCATTTATCTTGAGTAAGACCATAATTGCGACCCGTATCCGGGACAATCTGCCACAGACCTGCCGCTTTAGCGCGTGAGGTAGCATGCGGGTTAAAAGCACTCTCCACTATGGGTACCAGCACCAGTTCCATCGGCATATCGCGCTGCTTGATTTGCCTGACTATCCAGTACATATACGGTTCAGCCCGTAAAGTTACATCGTGGAGATAGCTCTTGTTTTTCAGGTAATAATTTCGTTGTTCACGAACCCTGTAATTATCAGGGATCTGCATCCTCAACTCGTCACGGATGTATCTCCACAGCTCCTGTTGAGTGCTGGGATCACCATCCTTCCAGGCAGCAAACTGATTGGCGCCATCAGCCGCTGCTATCTTGCCTGTTTTTAGACTCGTTGAAGACGAATTCTGTGCCCGTTGCCCGGCTGTCATCGACCAATCAGGTCCGGATTGACAGCCAACCAGCAAGACAGATGCGAACAGAATCGCTTTTGTCTTCATAATTAATTTTTATAGTTGCTTAAAAGGTGAACAATAATACTTATCTTGGCTTGATATAGCAACTATCTAAATCAGAATTGGTCTTTTTGGATTCTTAGCTGACGGAAAACGCTGGAAAGCGGTTGAGAGTGTGGTGTGATTCCAATATTTCTTTGTAAATCAATATCATCACATTTTAAGAAAATATTGATTTTTTTCTCAGTTTGTAACGTGGTTGGTACTGTTGGTTGATTATTTTCCCTCATTCTAGTTACTTTTTGCTGGTATTCGCTAATAGCCTGATTGGGCAAAACAGCATGGGCAAATTTCATATTTGAAACGGTATATTCATGGGCGCAACAGATAAGTGTGTCATCAGGTAATTCAGCTATTTTTCCTATAGATGCGTACATCTGTTCAGCGGTGCCTTCAAAGAGACGTCCGCAGCCACCAGAGAACAATGTATCTCCACAAAAAAGGTAAGGAGCTTGATAAAAAGCAATATGTCCCAGAGTATGGCCTGGAACATCAATAACCTGGAAAGAAAAACAACCAAAATTGATGCTATTATCTCCACGTACTATTATTGTGGTGCCTTTGTTCTGGGTTTCCTCTGGGCCGTATACTGGCAGATCAGGGAATTGATCAATAATCCCAGGAACACCACCAACATGATCATGATGATGATGGGTAAGTAAAATTGCATCGGGTATCCAGCCTCGGGATTTCAAGGTATCAAGAACAGGTTGTGATTCTGCTGGGTCAATGATTACAGAGTGTCTATTTTCATCACAAAGTAACCAAATGTAATTATCCGAAAGGGCAGGAATACTGATAAGCTCCATTGTATACCTCTTATTTAACAGCGGTTATAAGGAAAAGAAGCCATGAAATCTGCACATACAACACAAAATATGAATCCCCCGGCTTCTTGGTCTGATTTACCTTGGGGGGAGTATTACCGTGCCGCTTTGGAACGTCAATTACAACCCTGGTGGCCGAAAATATTTGGTTTCCATCTGTTGAAAGTCGGTAATTTGAGTGCTGAAATTAACAGCAAGGAGTGTCCGATCTTCAATCAGATTAATGTGGGTAAGGAAGGAAAGAATATGCAGGTGATTTCCGATCCTTACCACCTGCCATTTGAAGGAAAGTCCGTTGATGCTTGTTTGCTGAGTCATGTGCTGGCTTACAATGCTGACCCTCATCGTCTTTTACGGGAAGTTGACCGGGTGATGATTGATGATGGCTGGCTTATCATCAGTGGTTTCAATTCATGGAGTCTGCTGGGTTTAGGAAAATTAGTACCAGGATTATGGCGGCATCAGCCCTATTGCAGCCGTATGTTTTCCCTGACGCGTCAACTTGATTGGTTGAGTCTGCTTAATTATGAAGTGATGTATCGTGGTAATTTTCAAGTATTACCCTGGCGAAATGAAGCCGGCTTTTTTAACCGGCATTTGCCTATATTTGGTTGTGTAAGCCTGATTATTGCCCGTAAGCGGACACTGCCATTAACACTAAACCAGATAAAAATGACGCTATTAAGGCCCAAACTGGGTAGTGCCGTTGGTGTAACAAAATGTTACCGAAAGCGCGATTAATCTGTATTTTCGACATACCCGACATCGGTTTTGGTTGGTGAGTTTGCGGCGGCTCGAGCCAATTCATCACAACGTTCATTTTCATCATGCCCGGCATGGCCTTTAACCCATTGCCAATCAATATCATGGCGGGTAATTGCCTGGTCGAGACGTTGCCATAAATCGACATTGCTGACAGGCGATTTATCTGCTTTACGCCAGCCGCGCTTTTTCCAATTATGGATCCATTGTGTAATGCCCTGGCGCACATACTGGCTATCGGTGGTTAATACAATTTTGCAAGGGCGGGTCAGGGTTTCCAGGCCAATAATTGCGGCCATCAGCTCCATTCTGTTGTTAGTTGTGTGATAAAAACCTTCACTGAGGGTTCTTTCGTGTTGTTGATAACGTAATAAAACACCATATCCACCTGGCCCTGGATTTCCAAGACAAGATCCATCGGTGAAAATTTCTACCTGCTTGCTCATATCTGGTAGACTCTTCTTATTCAATCCCAAAACCTTAAGTCTGACATAAAAAAGCGTTATGAGCACTGCGATTACACGACAAGTTGTCCTTGATACCGAAACCACCGGTATGAATAAGTTAGGTGTTCACTATGAAGGACACAAAATTATTGAAATTGGCGCCGTAGAGGTTATTAACCGCCGTCTGACTGGCCGCCATTTTCATATCTATATTAAACCGGACAGATTGGTCGATCCTGAGGCATTTGAAGTTCACGGAATCAGTGATGAATTTTTGCAGGATAAGCCGCTGTTTGCTGATATCGCAGATGAATTCATTGAATTCATTCGTGGCGCTGAATTAATTATCCATAACGCTCCCTTCGATATCGGCTTTATGGATTATGAATTTGGGAAACTGGGCCGTGATATCCCACCAACAGCTGATTTCTGCAAGATTACTGATAGCTTGCAATTAGCAAGAGCGTTGTTTCCAGGAAAAAGAAACAACCTTGATGCGTTGTGTGATCGTTATGATATAGACAATTCTAAGCGAACCTTACACGGGGCGTTGCTTGATGCCGAGATATTGTCTGATGTCTATTTGATAATGACAGGCGGACAGACTTCTCTTGCATTCTCAATGGAAGGGGATATTTCTGGCAATGCGGGTGTTTCTGAAGTACAGCGTATTACCCGGCCTCAAACTGCATTAAAAGTTATTTATGCAGCGGATGAAGAACTTGTCGCTCATGAATCCAGATTGGATTTAGTTGAGAAGAAAGGCGGGAGCTGTTTATGGCGTACAAGTTCTGAACAGAGTTAAAATAAAATTGCAGATAAATCACCTTTAAGGGTGAAAAGTTGATCAAGCGCGCCACTTTGTAATAAAAAATATTGACGGGATGATCCTGGGTTCGTAATATCTACCTCGTTCTTAACCAGAACGCTGCGCGGTGCGGTAGTTCAGTCGGTTAGAATACCGGCCTGTCACGCCGGGGGTCGCGGGTTCGAGTCCCGTCCGCACCGCCAATGATTTTGAAGCCCTGGGTAATCGCCCGGGGCTTTCTCGTTTATGCCATGCAATAGTCTCTTTATTGGCAATGATGAAATTGCATTGAAATAAGACATAGAGAAGCTACCAGCTTTCTATACTTCTTGTTTCTTCAACCTTTATCAGGAACTTATTCTCTTTACCAGGTCTATAGCGTGATGGCCAAATAGCCGATGGATGTAAACCCAATTCGGTGGCGATTAACGCTTCTCCCTTTGGCCATGGACGATGTAATGCATTATTCAGTGTCGATGATGCCAAACCTGCTTTGCGGGAAACCGCTGAAAGGTTTGTCCCTTGTTTTCTTAAGGCTGCAATAATATCCGCTGGATGCCAATCTTGCATATTCATCGTAATCTCCTGATTTTAATTATTAAAAAACATCGATATATAGATAAATTATCAATGTTTTTACCACTTGGTGGTAATTGGGGACAGATTATCAATGAGGGTTAATTAAAGAGGCTATCGAAACGATTACGTAATAATGATAACGGTTATTTTTCAACAAAATAAGAACTATATATTGAAGGTGTTTCTGCTGGATGTAAAGGTCATAATTATTATATATTAAAAGTATTCTTGGTTTAATATCTTGACTGGCTAATAGTTTCTTACTGGTACTTTTAGCGTATTCTTTACAGTCTTAAGACAGCATCCATCTAGGGTAACTCACTCACAATCAAAACGCCCCTCAATGCTCAAATCAAGGGGGAATATCTTGTAACATAGCCATTGCTTTATTTTCATAAATAAAACAAGTGCTTTTGTCTTTATTAATGCTCCAAGGATCGGAGCTATTTTTCATGGTGTTTATTATCTGCGTTGATATCTTATGTGTGGTTTTCATCTGTTTTATTTGTATTTATCATATTATATCAACATTTTACTTCCTGGCTTTAAAAATCTCTCAGGAACATAGAGATCAAAATCATTAAGGCGGCAATATTCATCCAATTGCTGACCAGAATTAATGCCAATTTTTTTGTATATTCGTAACATATGAGCTTCTACAGTGCGATAAGAGATATTGAGCACTCGCCCGATTTGTTTACTGGTGTATTTCTGTAAAAATAGGAAAATGACATCCCATTCCCGTTGAGTAAATAACTCCGAGGGCGGTTGAAACATAATAGAAGCAGGAAGTTTACCGTAAAAAAAGCGCGTCAGAGAAAAAGCTTCAGCTTTCCAAGCATGGAAAATAACGCCAACACATTGATTATCTTCATTATAAAATGGAAACTTCTCGAAGAAATATGAGGAAAGTAATTTTTCTTTACCATATAAATGCGTTTCTAATGAACATATTCTTTGTTCTGATTGCATGACTGCTCTGTCATGTATTTGAAATTGTTCTGCAAAAGCTGCGCCATTCCAAGGCAAATCATTGTCGAGACGCCCTTCGACATTAAAACCAACAGGAAGATCCCGTAACATAGCCATTGCTTTATTCTCATAAACAAAGCGGGAGCTTTTATCTTTTATACCCCATGGTTCATGACTGGTTTCCATCAAGTTAATAATTTGAGGAGATACAGTTAATTTTTTGTAATTCACAACAAAATTCCTATTTTGTTAGAAAGATATTTGAGTTTTTGGTTTGGTTCTTGGATTAATGAAAATTTATAACTCTTTGCTGCCAATAGAGACAAATCTTGACTGGCAATCTTTAGCTCCCCCAAGGTTCATTACTTCTTTCCCACATATAAATTAATTGCGGAGTGATATTATTTGGTTTGTTTTTTATATTCAGCATGAAAACCTCCTAATGACTAATTAAGTAATTATCTGAATGGCTATTTTTCTTATTCTATTTAAAATAACCTGATTATATAATGGATTGCAATAATTAATTCATCAAAAAATAATATTTTTTGCTTTATCTGTATTTGTTAATTAAATTGCTTATTATTTTACGTAAAAATATCATCATATAAGAAAATATCACTATAAGTATTATTTGATTTTAAATTATTTGTTTATTTATTGATGTGGCGATGATATTGATATCTGGAGAGGAGGCCTGAGCATTAATTATTTATAAATTAAATAGCTAATGGATCATTGGTACCGTAATATATGTTCAATATAAATAATTAATTTGGTAGCTAGAAATTGCCACGAATTAAAGATGTGTCTCCGTTTAATTGGGCATTTTATCTATTGATTTGCGAATAATAGTTATGTTTAATTAAATTACCTCGCTATATTGCGTAATGAGCTTGTTTCTTATTCTGATGACGATGAAATTCATGTAAATCAGCAATCTAAATCAAAGAATTGTCGTTTAAGTGAAATTAAGATAGTTTTCTTATATCTGGCTTTAAAGATTGCGGTTTGTACGCTGTGCTGAGAAAATTATCCCCCTAAACGTTTTTATCCCACTTGGAGTAGAAAATGACCACTCGTAAAACCCTTGCTAATGCTATTCGCTTCCTTAGCATGGATGCTGTGCAGAAAGCAAAATCAGGGCACCCTGGTGCGCCTATGGGAATGGCTGATATCGCTGAAGTTTTATGGCGCGATTATTTAAATCATAACCCCACTGATCCACATTGGGTTGATCGTGATCGTTTTGTATTGTCTAACGGCCATGGCTCTATGCTGATTTATAGCCTGTTGCATCTCACCGGCTATGACGTTTCTATTGATGATCTGAAAAACTTCCGTCAGTTACATTCCAAAACGCCAGGCCATCCTGAGTATGGTTATGCGCCAGGCGTAGAGACAACGACCGGTCCTTTGGGGCAGGGGATTGCTAATGCAGTAGGTTTTGCTATTGCTGAACGTACTCTGGCTACGCAATTTAACCGTCCTGGTCATGATATTGTTGACCATAACACTTATGTGTTTATGGGAGATGGTTGCATGATGGAAGGCATTTCTCATGAAGTTTGCTCTCTGGCGGGAACGTTAAAACTGGGCAAACTGATTGCTTTCTATGATGACAATGGTATTTCTATTGATGGTCATGTTGAAGGCTGGTTTACCGATGATACCGCAGGTCGTTTTGAGGCTTATGGCTGGCATGTCGTTCGCGGCGTTGATGGTCATAATGCAGATGCAGTCAAAGCAGCGATTGAAGAAGCACGTAAAGTTTCTGATAAACCTTCACTGCTAATGTGTAAAACAGTTATCGGTTTTGGCGCGCCAACCAAAGCGGGTACTCATGATTCTCACGGCGCCCCACTGGGTGACGCAGAAATTGCCGCAACGCGTGAAGTGCTGGGTTGGCATCATCCAGCATTTGAAATTCCAGCGGAAATCTATTCTGAGTGGGATGCAAAAGAGTTGGGTAACGCGAAGCAAGCAACCTGGAATGAGAAATTCGCTGCTTATGAAAAAGCGTATCCTGAATTAGCCGCTGAATTCAAACGCCGTACTAGTGGCGAATTACCGGCAGACTGGGAAACCGAATCAAAAGCATTTATCGAACAATTGCAACAAAATCCTGCCAATATTGCCAGCCGTAAAGCTTCTCAGAATGCTTTGGAGGCTTTCGGTAAAGTGCTGCCTGAATTTATGGGGGGGTCTGCTGACCTGGCGCCAAGTAATCTGACGATGTGGTCAGGTTCTAAGCCATTGAACGAAGATCAGGCAGGTAACTACATCCATTATGGCGTTCGTGAATTTGGTATGTCCGCCATTATGAACGGTATTGCTCTGCATGGTGGTTTTGTACCTTATGGTGCCACTTTCCTGATGTTCGTTGAATATGCCCGTAACGCAGTGCGTATGGCGGCACTGATGAAAATTCGCAGCATCTTTGTTTATACCCATGACTCAATCGGTTTGGGTGAAGATGGCCCGACTCACCAGCCGGTAGAACAGATTGCCAGTTTGCGTGTGACGCCAAATTTAAGCACATGGCGTCCATGTGACCAGGTTGAATCTGCGGTTGCATGGAAATACGCTATCGAACGTAAAATAGGCCCATCAGCACTTATTTTCTCTCGTCAGAATCTGGCACAGCAAGAACGTACTGCTGAACAGTTGGCTAATATTGAGAAAGGTGCTTACATCCTGAAAGATTGTGAAGGTCAGCCAGAGTTGATTCTGATCGCAACAGGTTCAGAAGTGGAATTGGCAGTAGGGGCTTATAATCAATTGACTCAGGAAGGCCGTAAAGTACGTGTAGTTTCTATGCCATCTACTGATGCTTTTGATAAGCAGGATGCTGCGTACCGTGAAGCTGTATTGCCAACTGCGGTTTCTGCGCGTGTTGCAGTTGAAGCGGGTATTGCTGATTACTGGTTTAAATATGTCGGTATGCATGGCGCTATCGTGGGTATGGAGACATTTGGTGAATCGGCTCCTGCTGATCAGCTGTTTAAAGAGTTCGGTTTCACTGTAGAGAATGTTGTCGCTAAGGCTAAAGCTCTGCTGAAATAATGAGTTAGTTTATGAGTGAGCGCATCCGGGGTAAACGTTGATCGGGTGCGCTCTTTTATTTATGCCTCGCAGATTCCGGGAACTGCTAGTTTTTGAAATATGTGCGGCGACCCAGTTATCCCATCGGGATACTTAGCGAGCTTCGCCTGAAATTCTGGATTAGTGAATGCAGCGCGAAAACATTCTAGATTTTCCCAAACGGCATAGTTCATGAACGTACCACTGCCAGCGATCCCGCGATGTAATTGTGCGGAAATCAAGCCGGTTTGTGCCAGCATATACTCCGCATCTTCCTTCCAGGCCGCCTCCAGGATGTCTGCCTGTGCGGGATCAACATGAAATATGTTCATCAGTACGATGGAACCATCGGTGTTCGAAAATAATTGTTCCCGCATGGTCACGTGGGTGTCCATTTCTTCTAGCTTGAGCATCTTTGTCTCCTGAAAGTTACTTGTTTGTATTTATGTTTGTTTTACTATTTTGCCGGGGTGAGCCGCGCGATTCATGCGGTTCACGACGGCGACGTGCCAACGTAGATATGAAGGTTGAGCAGCGATCCGTTGGTGCGTCGTACTTTTAGTCGAATTCTTTGTCGTGATTGATAAACCAATCCTCAGCACTATCTGGCATCAATGGATCTTCCAGTCTGGCCTCCAGGCTGAGTAATGTGTCCAACGTCACTTTCAGCTCGTTGAGTTCAGCGTCTTTCACGAGTGATTCCATCCATTCGATTTCAAGCGACGTCGCCGTATCAAAGGTACGCTGACCAAGCTCAGTGAGTCGATAGAGCGGTGAGCGTTCGTGCCGGGAATTAATGATGGCTTTCACCATGCCTGCCTTCAATCCAAGATTCAATTGTTTCTGCGCACCTTGGCGTGTGATGCTCATTGCTGCGGCAATCTGGGGCGCTGAGAGTGGATGTGGTGCGAGTGCAATCGCACCGAACACTTGCCATATCGCGCTCGTGATTCCCAATGGGGCAACGAGCTTATCCCCTTTAGAGAGCAGTCGGGCATTGAGCCGGAACACCGCCAATGTGATTTCGTTGAATACCTTAGACGCCGGAGTTTTCCTCGTCGACATGATTTGTTTACTCATACTTATTACGTCTAAAAACGACAACCAGTTTCCGTATTTCGGGATAGAATGTCAACATTTCAACAGATGATAATTTTTGGTAAATATTGACATAAAACAATGACAATCAGTTGTCATTATCATATGTCATAGCAGTCATTGCCCTGCTGGTGAGCCTCTAATGTTTTGTTGGCTCAAGTTGTTCACAGAAAAGAAAGGAGGTTCCTGCTTTTACTCTTCTGCCGAAGGCGAACTTTAGCATTTGTTGAAAGTTCGCCATTAGGAGACATTCGTTGTTTGGTCAGCCGCCTGGAATGGCTGTCATTGCTGGTTCAATCAGGCATCTAAGCAGCTCACGAGAGGCACCGTCGCGGGCTTGGAATGAAATGGTCTGGGTCAGGCCAAGAAAATATGATGCCAGCACGTTTACGTCCGTATTGTGTGGGAGATCACCATCAGCAACGCCTTGTTCTATGCGGGTGCGGATCATTTCCAGAGTTTTTATGCGTTCATCTCTGAGATAAGTCCATACCTCCTTGTTCTCCGTTAGGTTATTTACGACACCGAGAACGAGGAGGCATCCTCCAGACTGATTCGAAGAGGCGATATTGATGGTGCTCTCCAGCATCGCGCGCAACCCTGAGCGCGCGGTTTTTGCTTCATTAAGCGCTTGCATTGACTTGCAACCGATCGTCTCAATGTAGAGGTCGACTGCTGCGTAGAAGGCATCCTTCTTACTTCCGAAAGCTGCATAAAAACTTGGCGGATTGATGCCCATTGCCGTGGTTAGATCGACCAATTGAGTGCCTTCATATCCCTTTGACCAAAACACTTCCATCGCACGTTTAAGTGCGATGTCCCGGTCGAAGCTAAGAGGCCTTCCTCGTCGAGACATGCGATTTCCTCATATTATGTTTCTATATTCTGTAGTCAATATAACATAAAGATCTTGACCCGCTTTAACAAGCGCGATAGATTTATGTAGTGAGATTTATAAAAATCAACCCAAGCGAGAAAACTCTGACTTTTAGGGTTCCACAACCTTCATCAAAACCAGGCTAGAGAGTTGTGATGAGCTGATAGGGCTTTTACTGCATTATGAAGTATATCCGTCATAATAATAAGACGAAGGATGGATTTTTATGCAACGAACAACAAGACGAGGCGCACAGCCGGTCTCTCGTTTGAGAGCGATAAGAGGCGCGGTACAAGTTGCAGCCGATACCCCCGAACTGATAGCTAAAGGAACGGTGGAAATGGTCAGTCAAGTCATCGCCAGCAACGACCTTCACCACACTGACCTGATTAGCATCTTTTTTACGGTAACTCCTGATCTGACTAGCGAATTACCACCCCTAGCCGTACAAGAGGCCGGTTGGGTGCAAATTCCCATGCTCTGCGCGGCTGAACTGCACAGCCAGAGGATGATCCCCAGAGTGATCCGGATGCTTGCCCATGTGCATTGGCGAAAGCAGCGCAGCGAGCCTAGTAATGTTTACCTGCCTGGCACCACGCCAGCTCGGCCGGTGTGAGCCTGCCTGATCACCTTTTAGAACACGCCTAATTTAGTTGGATCTTCGTCTTAAGGGGTATTCATGAACCAAACCAATAGAAGTTCGCGGTCGGTAGATCACATGGCGCTACGGCAAGCACTGGATCACATAGCATCTCTGATTGGAGAGGAGAACATTACCTGCCACGAACCGAATGCTTCAACAGCATCCGTATGCTGTAGAAATGTTAGCCAATTCAGGAGTCGTGACATTTACGCCGTGATTTATCCTGGAACGAGCGAGGAAGTTCAGGAGATCGTTAGGGTTTTCAATCGCTTCAAGACTAATGCTGGACTACACGTTATCAGTATTGGCCGTAACTGGGGATTGGGGTCGGCACAACCAGCAACCAATGATGTTGTTACAATTAATCTTCGGCGTCTGAATGCGCTTCGTGAGATTGACTGCTCATCAGGGTGGGCGGTGATTGAACCCGGCGTTACACAAGTGGAGCTTGCACGTTTACTGGTCAGCACGGATCGGATGCTGAATGTTACGGCGTCCTCTGGTTACACTAGTGTGGTCGGGAATGCGCTCGATCGTGGTGTTGGTCTGCGTCGCCAGCGGGTTGAAGATCTCGCCGGGCTGGAGGTTGTGCTGTCGAATGGTGAAATTGTTAGAGTGGGGTGGTGGCCGGACACCTTCAGGAAAACCGCCGTAAATCCTTACGGGTTGGGGCCTGCTTTACTACACTTGTTCACACAATCAAATCTCGGGATAGTGACTGCTGCTGTTATAAAGCTGCTGCCACGACCGGAAAAACAATGCGTTTTGAGACTGACTTTTCCTCGTGAGAACCTCCACGAAGCAATCGCAGAATTGCGGAGGTGGATAGCTCAAGAACTCGTATCTGGTGTCCTCAAAATTTATGACACCGTTTCCACTCAATCGTATGGGGGGCAGCCTAGTCAACATCTGGTGCTTTTGTGCGTTTCTGGTACATCACGGCGAGTAGATGCCGTGACCAAGGTACTGATTGAGGAGGCCGCTGTTTGCGCACACTTTACCAGTATCACCCAATCAGACTTGGTTCCGGCTGCTTCCAACGACTTCGTGTTACAAGTTGTCGAACACGCTTATGCTGGTGATCCATCACAAAACGAACACATGTTGAAGGCGGCCGTAGGTCAAGACGCTGATCATGTGGATTCTGCCGGTAGTGGCTGGATATTTTTCCTTCCGTTTATCCCGTTCAATGGTGAGGCGATTGCCCGAGCTTTCGAGCTAATCGATTTGATCCACGAAAAAACGGGTATACGTGCAGGAACTACGGTCAATGCACTCTCAGCAGACCTGATTGATTTGGTGGTATCGTTTAGATTTACGCCAAACTCTGAGGAAGTTACTCGTGCCCATCAAGCATTAGATCTGGCGTATGAGCTTTTTGCCGACGCCGGGTTATTTCCCTATCGGCTTGATATAGACCACACGCATTGGCGTGAAAAATTAACTCCTGATCCTTCGGGATATAAATTAATAAGCCAACTCACACAATTATTAGATCCGAATTCGATCATTGCTCCTGGTCGATATGCATGACTTAAGGGTTATTTTCACCATGGGAAAACAAACATTATGTTCACCGTAAGTATGAGTACTCGCAGTACCACAACAATCCCCAACACTGTTGTCGATATTCTTGAAAGCGCACGGCAGATTGTCCCTGTCTTACGGGAACATTCTGCCCTGATTGAAGAAAAACGATGTCTACCACAATCTATCGTTGATCTGCTAAGGAATTCGGGCGTCTTTCGAGCTGCTATGCCGAAATCTTGGGGTGGACCGGAATTGACTTCAATGCAACAAACAGAACTGGTTGAGATTATCGCCACTGGTGACGTGTCAGCAGCCTGGTGCAGCATGATCGGGATGGACTCTGGTATCTATTCCGGTTTCCTCCCGGAACACGTTGCCCAGCAAATATATTCATGGCTCGATATGGCGAATTCGGGCTGGATTCATCCGCAAGGACGTGCAGAGAGAGTACCCGGAGGATTTAGGGTTAGTGGTAAATGGAGATTTGGCAGTGGAATAACCCATTGCGATGTACTGGTTGCGGGTTGTCTTATTTACAAAGACGGAGTGCTTGAGCCTGATCCAGAGACCGGTATGCCAGAGCAATGGCGCGTCATTATCGCCAAACCCTCTGATTATCAGATCAACGATACCTGGTATACCACTGGCCTTGCCGGCAGCGGCAGTATGGACTATTCAGCTGATCAATTGTTTGTTCCCGAAGAATGTAGCTTTTCGTTTTCAAAACCCTATAGGCCAGGGCCGCTTCATAGTGCCCCCGATGCGATACTTAGAAAAATGTCCGGTGTCCCGTTGGGCATGGCGCGTGCATGCCTTGATTATGTACGTAGCCTGATTGTCCAACGTATGGACCGGGAAACTCGAACCCCTTGGACAGATGATGTGCGCGTGCAATCGGCTATAGCGCGTGCAGAAATGGAATTGGCTGCTGTTCGTACCAGTGTCTACGCCAGCCTTGAAATGCAGTGGCATAAACTCGCTACTGGGGATGTGTTTTCCATTGATGACCGTGTGGCAACTGCACTTGCCCGATACAACGCATTCCGCACCTGTCGCAGCATTGTTCAAACGATGTACGACCTTGTCGGTGGGTCATCTGTCTACAAGAAAATACCAATGGACCGATGGCTGCGAGATGCTGAAACGATTTGCCAGCATGCGGTCGCGCAAGATTCTATCTTGCAACTGACAGGCAAGGTACTGCTGGGTGGGAAATCTACCAGCCCATTTTTTTGACACAAAATAAAAATAATTAAATGTCTCAATGACAATTGGGGGGATTATGTTTGATCGACTGAAAGTGGTGTTGTTTTCGGAAATAAATTCGAAGTTGGGGTCTCCCTTTCTTCGGGTCCTTTCCGCTCACCCTTTGATAAAATTGATCGCGGTTGTAACGTCACCAGAGAATGTACTTTGCTCTTACTTCGTAAATGATGACACGAAGGTTGATATTGAGATTGAAGCCAAAGCACTCGGCATTAAGGTCCTGCGTCCCGTGCGAGTAAACGCCCCTGGCGTTGCGGGTGAGCTGGCGAAGCTTGAGCCTGATTATTTGATAGTTGCTAACTTCCAGCAGTTGCTAAGTTCAGAACTTCTGGCAATACCACGTATTGCTGCAATCAATTTTCACCCCGCTCCTCTGCCTTGCTACGCGGGCCTGGCACCTTTTTTCTGGATGGTACGTAATGGGGAGCGCCAAAGCGCGATCAGCGTTATCAAGATGGATGAAGGGCTCGATACCGGCCCGATCATTATGCAGAGGCAGATCCCGCTGACCAGCCAGGAAACGAGCATCAGTCTTCGTACTTTCCAGGAGAAACAGAATGTCCTGATGTTATTAGATTTGATCCCTTTACTCGCTACCGGAGCGTTTACCTGTGTACCACAAGATCTTAGCAAACGTACTTACTATGGTCGCCCACAGGAACAAGACTACCTGCTCGACTTCAGCTTAGACGCGAAGACATTACAGTGTCATATACGGGCAGGATATCGTCATCCTGGTGCGCACTTCTTCCTCCCGGATGGCACTAAGGTCGTTGTCTTATCTGCAACAGTGCCTCATGGAACAGATATTGGAGTACCTGATTTCCCAGGATGTATTGTTCAGACAGCGGCAAGCATCTTCATTGCGACGGCTGATGGATGGCTTCAACTACTCACTATTGACGTGAATGGTGTTGAGAGTCCCGTCACGCCTACCAGCATACCTGAGATTTTCAGACTGGCTCGCCAGACGACTATCGGGGATGAACAGGCGTTAGATATGCAAGATCAAATGGTGATTTCTAACTAGAGAGGTTTACTAACGATGAACACGCCTGTAGAGAGCCAGGTCCAGCAGACTGCGGAAAATGTGAGGCACACCTACTTGCCGGCGGGAGCAGGACCCAAGGTTTGGATGAGTGGTGATGAGTATCACATTTTGCTCGATGCTAAGGGCAGTGGGGGCACTATGACACTACTGGATGCATTGGTGCCGCCGACAAGCGGCCCACCGATACATTCCCACAAGGATGTTGATGAACTGTTTTTCGTACTGGATGGTGAACTGGAAATCATGGCCGATGGTGTGCTGCATCAAGTGAAGGCGGGGGGGCGAGTATTTGTCAAACAGGGCATCCCGCACGCCTTCATTAACCGTACCAGCTCCCCTGTTCACATGTTGATTTTCTATACCCCAGGCGGGATAGAAGAATTCTTCCTGGCTGCTGGTCAACCAGCCATCAATGGTATCGCTCCACCGGCAGCTAATGAGGAGAGTACCGCTAGGGAAATAGAGATTGCATCGCATCACAGTATTTCCCAGGCAACAAATACTGTCGAATATCCAACGCCCTAACTAGGAGTAAAGAGGTAAATATGGCTAGCTCCAAACTAAACATATCAAGTAATGCTAACACGGATAGGGTTAACCAGCCGCTTCCTGCCGCAATCTATATACTGGGCTTCGGCATCTTCGCCATGGTGACAAGTGAGTTTCAAGTTTCAGGGATGATTCCGGTCATGGCTAACGATTTGGGCGTTACTATTTCGCAAATTGGCTATCTTGTCTCCTTGTATGCGTTTGCGATGGCTTTCGGCGGTCCGCTTCTTGCCATAGGGCTGCTAAAGACTCCACCCAAGACAGCGCTGATCATCCTTTATCTGATTTTCATTGGCGGTGAGACGCTTGGGGCGCTTGCTGAGTCGTATAGCGCACTGATGGTGGCAAGATTGATCACGGGGGCTGTATCGGGGGCTTTCTTTGGTGTTGCTCTGGCGATATGTGTAGAACTTGTTGCGGAACAGCGGAGGGGTTGGGCGACTTCCATTGTGCTTGCCGGAATCATGATCGGGACGATTTTGGGACTGCCGATGGCTAACTTAATTGGTGCACATATCGGCTGGCGTGAGAGCTTCTGGACGGTAACTGGTTTGGCTACCATCGCGGGTGTAGTAAGTGTAGTCTGGATCCCTTCTATACCAAAACAGGCTGCTATCAGCTTGGGAGGAGAATTGGCGGCCTTGAAAAACCCGAAGCTATGGGGTGCCTTTTCCACCAGTATGTTGATCATAGGTGCTACTTTTGCCGCATTCACCTATTTCACGCCCATCCTTAAGGATATTACGGGCTACAGTGACGGGGCAGTAGCGAGTTTATTGTTCGTGTATGGGGCTGCTACCGTCATTGGCAACATGGTTGTCGGGAAGTTGGCAGATAGCCATACAATATCGATTTTATCGATTGGATTGGTCTTGCTTTCCTTATTTCTCCTATTGTTCGGCGTATTCGCGGACAACAAATCAATTGCCGCGTTGGCACTGGTTGGCATCGGTTTAGTCGGTGTAACGATGAATCCAGCTATGGTTTCACGTGTAATGCGGACCGCTAACGGACGTCCCTTGGTTAATACGCTGCACACATCTGTTATCACGCTGGGTATTGTCGTTGGTGCCTTCCTTGGAGGCCTTTGTATCAGTGTCGGATATGGTTTGCGATCGCCACTGTGGGTCGGATTTTTCATGGCTATTGCGGGTCTCATGACTTTGATTCCTGAAATTCGGTCGTTACGTCGTGCGAGTCCTGTAACTCGATAATCAAAGTTAAAATTGCACTCTTGGAGGTGAGTATGTCTGATCTTTCTGAAAAGGTAGCATTGGTCACTGGTGGTAGCCGTGGCATCGGAGCTGGTATTGCCCGTCGGCTGGCTTTGGATGGCGCGCATGTGGTCATTACATTTGCCAACAACACTATTGCGGCAAAAAACGTTCTGGACGACATACAAAAATGCGGTAGGCGTGGGGATGCGATTCAAGCCGATGTAGTGGATGCTCCGGCTATCATATCGGTAATCGATCAGGTGATTCGGCAATTTGGCCGCCTCAATATCTTGGTTAATAACGCAGGATACATGGATTCTAGTCTTAGCCCGTTGTCAGAGATTCCATTGGACACGGTGGATAAAACTATATTGGTGAACATCAGAGCTGCTTTCTTGTTCGCCCAATCGGCCTCGCCGTATCTTGGTGAGGGGGGAAGGATCATCAACATCGGAAGTTGTGTTGGTAGCCGAGTCCCAGGAGCTGGATTGACCTTGTATGCAATGAGTAAATCGGCAATGACCGGTTTGACGAAAGGGCTGGCCCGTGATCTTGGAGGAAAAGGCATCACGGTGAACCAGATTTCTCCAGGCCCTATTGATACTGACATGAATCCTGTTAATGGCCCCAATGCAGATTTCTGGCGCTCCCTTACTACCCTTGGTCAGTATGGTTCAACAACCGATATTGCAGCCGTAGTGAGCTTCCTGGCAAGTAAGGAGGCCACTTTTATCACTGGTGCGGACATTGCAGTGGATGGTGGAACGAATATTTAGCCGTTATATTGGTAGCCATAGCATTGATAGCCCATATTTGGGCGGCTATAGCAACTTATAGTCGCCCTTAATATGCCAGTGTCCGGGGGGCAATTTTCTAATGCCCTGGACTACTGCACTAACCACAGAATCTGATACAGGGATTAAGAAGCCGTATCTCCTTGCAGGAATGTTGGTGCTCCAATCACGCCCATTTTATTATTTTTTCCATTTCGTGAGTTGATCACTTTTTACTATTGCCATCAATCTGCTTTTCCCTTAATCTCATTGCCAGTAGCTGAATCGTTTCATTTTGTTATCTGGAGGCCACAGTTTTAGCAATTTTGTGATAAACAATCAGTACATTAGTGATTGAGTCAGTTATCCTAAACGGTTGCGTGGTAATAACTATATTCAGGGAGTAACATGACAATCAAGGTAGCAATAAACGGTTTTGGCAGGGTAGGGCGCAGTATTTTACGTGCTCTTTATGAGTCTGGGCGTCGGGCTGAAATTGCTATTATTGCTGTTAATGAGTTGGCGGGTGCCGAAGGGATTGCCCACTTGCTGAAGTATGACTCCAGTCACGGTCGTTTTGCCTGGGATGTGCGTCTGAATAATGATTTGTTGCAGGTTGGTGACGATAATATTCGTCTGTTTCATCAACCCGATATATCGGCATTGCCCTGGCAGGAACTGGGGATTGATATTGTTCTTGATTGCAGTGGGATATATGGCAGCAGAGCTGATGGAGAGGCACATCTTGCCAGTGGCGCAAAAAAGGTGCTGTTTTCTCATCCGGGTGGCAATGATTTAGACGCGACGGTGGTCTATGGTGTGAATCAGGAGCTGCTGACAGCAGAAGATCGCATTGTATCCAATGCTTCTTGCACCACTAACTGCATTATTCCCATCATTAAATTATTGGATGATGCATTTGAGATTGAATCTGGCACAGTGACAACAATTCATGCCTCAATGAATGACCAACCTGTGATTGATGCCTATCATCAAGATTTACGGCGTACCCGGGCCGCCAGCCAGTCTATCATTCCGGTGGATACCAAACTGGCCGCAGGGATAACCCGGATTTTTCCAAAATTCTGTGACCGTTTTGAAGCCATCTCAGTGCGCGTACCAACGATTAATGTGACTGCTATTGATTTGAGCGTTACAGTAAAATCTCCAGTGAATGTCAAAAAAATCAATGAATTAATGCAAAAATCAGCAGCAACTTCATTTCGTGGTATAGTTGACTATACCGAATTGCCGTTAGTCTCAACGGATTTTAACCACGATCCCCACAGCGCGATTGTTGATGGCACACAAACGCGGGTTAGTGGGCAACATCTGATTAAGACATTAGTCTGGTGTGATAATGAGTGGGGTTTTGCTAATCGAATGTTGGATACAACGTTAGCAATGGCTGCTACGGGTTTCAAATGATCTGTTGCTGACAGACGGTGCATAATAATAGATCTGCACACGGCACAAGATTAAACAATTTAGAGAATCAACGAGAGGATTCACCATGTCTGTAATTAAGATGACCGATTTAGATCTGGCGGGTAAGCGAGTTTTGATCCGCGCTGACCTGAACGTTCCGGTAAAAGATGGCAAAGTCACCTCTGATGCGCGTATCCGTGCTTCTTTGCCGACCATCGAAGCAGCATTAAAACAGGGCGCTAAGGTTATGATCACTTCTCACCTTGGCCGCCCTACTGAAGGCGAATACAATGAAGAATTCTCGCTGAAACCAGTAGTAAATTACCTGAAAGAGAAATTATCTTCCCCGGTTCGTCTGGAAAAAGCGTATCTGGAAGGTGTGGACATAGCGGAAGGTGAGCTGGTTGTTCTGGAAAATGTTCGCTTTAATAAAGGCGAGAAGAAAGACGACGAAACGCTGGCGAAAAAATACGCTTCTCTGTGTGATATTTATATCATGGATGCATTCGGTACGGCGCATCGTGCTCAGGCTTCTACCCACGGTGTGGCTAAGTTTGCTCCTGTTGCCTGTGCAGGTCCTTTGCTGTCCGCAGAACTGGAAGCATTGGGTAAAGCGCTGGATAAGCCAGCCCGTCCAATGGTTGCTATCGTTGGTGGTTCTAAAGTTTCGACCAAGCTGACCGTATTGGACACCCTGTCCAAAATCGCCGATCAACTGATTGTGGGCGGAGGTATCGCGAATACTTTTGTTGCCGCGGAAGGCCACAATGTGGGTCGCTCACTGTATGAAGATGACCTGATCCCAGAAGCGAAAAAACTGCTGATAAGCTGTGATATTCCAGTGCCAACTGATGTTCGTGTGGCAACAGAATTCTCTGAAACTGCGGAAGCCACCTTGAAATCTACCGGCGATATTAAAGATGATGAGCAAATCCTCGATCTGGGAGAGGAATCCGCTCAACGTCTGGCAGATATCCTGAAAAACGCTAAAACTATTCTGTGGAATGGCCCTGTTGGTGTATTCGAATTCCCTAATTTCCGTCAAGGAACTGAAATTGTCGCCCGCGCAATTGCTGATAGTGACGCATTCTCTATCGCAGGTGGTGGCGATACGCTGGCAGCGATCGACCTGTTCGGTATTGCTGACAAAATTTCTTACATCTCTACTGGTGGCGGTGCTTTCCTTGAATTTGTAGAAGGAAAGAAATTGCCTGCGGTTGTGATGCTGGAAGAACGTGCAAAACAGTAATTAAGTCATGACGGGCAGTTTTATCTGCCCGCTCTAAACAGGACCCACGTAACATGTCTAAAATTTTTGATTTCGTAAAACCGGGTGTCATCACTGGTGATGATGTTCAAAAAGTGTTCGCAATAGCCAAAGAAAACCACTTTGCGTTGCCGGCGGTAAACTGTGTAGGTACTGATTCAATCAACGCAGTGTTGGAAACGGCCGCCAAAGTTCGTTCTCCCGTTATCATTCAGTTCTCTAACGGCGGTGCTGCTTTTATCGCTGGTAAGGGCGTGAAAGCTGAAGGTCAGCAAGCGGCTATTCTGGGTTCGATTTCTGGTGCTCATCATGTTCATCAGATGGCTGAACATTATGGTGTTCCTGTGATCCTGCATACTGACCACTGTGCGCGTAAATTGCTGCCGTGGATTGACGGTTTGCTGGATGCAGGTGAAAAGCATTACGCGGCGACGGGTAAACCGTTGTTCTCTTCCCATATGATCGATCTATCAGAAGAATCGTTGGAAGAAAATATTGAAATTTGCAGCAAGTATCTGGCGCGTATGGCAAAAATCGATATGACGTTGGAAATAGAGTTAGGTTGTACTGGTGGTGAAGAAGATGGTGTTGATAACAGCCATATGGATAGCTCCGCCCTATACACTCAACCGGAAGACGTTGCTTATGCTTATGAGAAACTGAACGCTATCAGCCCACGTTTTACTATTGCTGCTTCTTTCGGTAACGTTCATGGTGTCTATAAGCCAGGCAACGTTAAACTGACACCAAAAATTCTGCGTAACTCGCAGGACTATGTTGCTGAAAAATTCAATCTGCCACACAACAGCCTGGACTTTGTTTTCCACGGTGGTTCTGGTTCTACGGCGGAAGAGATCAAGGAAGCTGTTAGCTACGGCGTCGTTAAAATGAATATTGATACCGACACCCAATGGGCGACTTGGGAAGGTATTCTGAACTATTACAAAAAGAACGAAGGCTATCTGCAAGGTCAGTTGGGTAATCCAGAAGGCGCAGATAAACCCAATAAAAAATTCTACGATCCACGCGTATGGCTGCGTGCCGGTCAGGTTTCTATGATCGTCCGTCTGGAACAGGCTTTCAGGGAACTGAATGCGGTTGATGTGCTGTAATTGGTATTGATGTTATAAGTAACCCCCTGAATGGAAATTCAGAGGGTTTTTTCGCAGGTGTTTCTATATTCAATGAGTGATGTTATAGAAACACCTTTATTTTAAGTAGCGCTCCAAATTAATATTTTTATTGTGAAGCTCTCCTCATTCCTAATTTATCAGCAATAGCCGCGGAGCGAATATTAATAGCTTCTGTTGATATTCTATTTATATTTTGTCCTTTTAATGATTTCTTTATGGCTTTTATTGTCAGGAATTTTCCAACGCCTTTGAAATTATATTCTCTATTAGTTGCAATAGCTGGCTCTGTTTCTTGCAGCATAGCTCTTTCTTCATTACTGAATTGAGTGTAGGGATGAGCTAGTGCATAGTTGACATGTAATTCTGTTTTTTTATTTTTTACATCATGATATGTCTTAACTTCCATTACTGCATAAATTCTTCTTTCACCGGTATAATTGTTTTTTTCACTTTTATCCATTAAAGCAAAAAAGTCTGTTTCTGCATAAAAATCAGGGTGATTGCTTCTATATTTATGTCCTTCACTGTACTCTGATATCGTATCCTTTATCGTTCTTACCATATAACCGGATATTTCGGCTCCTAAGGAGACATTTTCCTTTGATTTTTCTGTAAGGGCTGTATTTGTTTCAAGCCTGCTGTATATTATTTGGCTTTGTTCTATACTTTTTAACAGTTCTTCATGACCAAGTAAGTAGCCGGAAGGATTGGAATCCCCGACACGAACAACTTTCAACGAACTATTTTTTGCATAACTTCTTTCTCTTTCATCCCATTTGACGACATGTGAGCTTCGTGCCGCTAATTTAAATTTTAATTTATCCAGTGAACTCACCTCTTTTGTATATTTTCCTTTTTCTGGTGCTAATCCATTTTCATCCTGTAAGCTAACTGGATTATTCCTCACCATCCGGTATAAATTCAGCCCATCAATTGTTCCTGCCGGGTCTGCACTTAACCATCTACCCGTCCACGATTGATAATAGCGGTAACCGTAATAATACAGCCCGGTGGCATCCCGTTCTTTGCCTGAGTAGCGAATGGTTTTATAACTGGCTTCTATCTGGCTGTTTGCCGCCCATAATGCGGTACCACCAAAGGGATAGTATTCTTCCTCACTGATAATCTGCCCCTGATTGTCCAGCTCAAGCTGGCTGGAGCCAATAAGGTTATCGTAACTGTAACGTAGCTGATTGTTGTCGATACCTTCTGGTTTACCGCTCTCCCAATGCAATGCTCGCACCTGTGCGCGACCGGCTTCACCTACGGTGATGACTTGCAGGTCTTCCGTTATGGTAGTGCTGTTTTGTATTGTGCGTAGTTCCAATCCGGGCAGATAAGTGACCCTCTGCTGCTGGGTGGTATTTTGTGTTTGCTGTTGATTAACTTTTAGCCGCCGCATCCCGCCACTGCCGTAGCGATACCACTCGTTTCCTGTGCTGTTATTGACTTGCTTCAATTCGCTTCGTGGTGTCCAGACCAGAGCCTGTCCAGGCAACAGACTGGTTTGATGACCGCCAGCATCGAACAGTGCATCAACTTTGCTTGGATCTGTCGTTAACGTGCTGAGAACACCCCGATTGCTGCGATTTGAGATCGTTATATCTGTCGTGTAGTTGTTTTGAGTGGCGGGTGAGCTGTGCCGGATTTGCATCAGATTACCGCTGTGATCGTAACTGTAGCTGCGAGTATAGTTGGTGTAAGTATTGTTATCAGAAGGGAGTGTAGGTGAAGGAAGTTGATTACTTTGCTGACTAATATTCGCCATTTCACGCCCTGTCGCCGTGATAAGCTGATATAGGGAATCGTAGGTATAAGTATTCTCCGGCACCACTTTTTGATTGCGCCAGAAACGAGTGGCTTCTGCGTCATTACGGATACTGATGACATTGCCTACCGGATCATATTCATAGCGTAAATCCTGTAACACCTTGGTATCTGACGAACGGCGGGTAGTGATACCGATAAGCCGCTGAGTTTCCGGTTCATAGCGGTATTCAGTGATAACACCGTTACCGTGCTCTTCACGTAATTTTTGTCCGGCGGCGGAGTAGGTCAGAGATTTGATAATAACTTGTTCACTCTGGCCTTTTAGTGTTAGCCAGCTCCCTTTGAGCTGCCCGGCCACATCATAGGCCAGACGCTGTGTGTTTCCTTTTGCATCGGTTTGGCTTAACAGAGCGCCAGTCGTATCGGTTTTACTTTGGGTAATATAGATATCGTTGCTCAGTTTCTTCTGCCAGATGCTCTGGTCTTCACCTGTCCAATCAGCTTCCTGACCATCAAGCAACAACTGGTGGGATTGTGATAAAACGGTACCTGTCAGGGAAAGGTTGTTCAGTTGAGTTAATCCCGCGGTATCGTAATGACTAACACACTGACCGGCGAGGTTGAGAGCTTTCTCGGCGGCTGTATTACCTGCCCAGATAAGGCGTTCGGTAATTTTCTCTTTCGTCTGCACTTGTTCGGTGATAGCGAGCAGGCGACCGGGTAGCGTGTTGTCTTCATAACGATGCTTTTGGCGGACATCGGTTGCATTGATGATCAATACCGGGCGGCCTTCAATATCGTTGAGTGTGATAGTCCGGCCGGCATCAACACTTTCTTCACGCAGGACATTGCCTGCCAGATTAAAGACACGAATGAAATTCGGGCCGCTTTGGTTTTTGTTCTTGCGTGGATCGGTGCTTTTTACCTGAAATCCCTGAATATTGAATTCATAGCAAGTGATCAGTTCGTTACTGTTTTCATCAGCTTGAGTACGTAGATATTCCAGAGTGCGTACACTTAACTTCCTGTTATCTAATACACTGATTGAGGGTGTCTTTTGGTCAATTGCAGATTGATAACTGCTCATATTTTCACTCCTGAGGCTATTTTAATCTTTAAGATAATTTAAGTTACGACAACAACCGAAAAAACATTATCACTAAACGAACAGGGAAAGCGATTTATCGTGATGTTATTAATGCAAACACTGTGGTGATTTTTGAGATTGTGTTGGTGAGGGTTAAAGTTTCAGATAGTGGGTATGAACTGATAACTATCAGGAAAATAAGTGGTTATCAGATTTGGCATGTTAATAGGGCTTAATAACGAATGATTTACATTTTAGCTTTAAAGATAAGCGAAATTTATTAAGCAGCGGTAGTAAGAACATCAATTACATTACTGCCTGTCATTTATTGAAGTACCCATCCACATAACAAAGAGGACGTGTTATGAGTTTTGCATTCGATATGGCGGATTATCATATTTTCACTGAGAAGTTAGGCATTACCACGTTAAGCGAAATTGCCGGCTTTTCCTTTGAGCAAGTGTGCGAGGCTGCTGCCGGCACGCTAAGTATGGGGGAGTGTCGAGCAGTATTTGATGCTGCGGTAGCCCAGCAATCGCTTGAAAACACGCAGGTACGCCGCATCCTGGCGAAAACTAATCCTCAGTTTAGGAGTGCGGTCACGCTGAATATTCCTGCTGCGGAAATGCAGTTTTATAGTAACGATTTTATCCCTGAACGTAATGAATCGTTTGTTAGGGAGGGGGATGTGGCATCTATGTTTTCCCCTGCGGCCTATTTGACTGAGTTATACCGTGAAGCGCGCTACTTACATGATCCAAACTCCTTTCACCATCTGGATAAACGCCGCCCGGATCTGGGGGAACTGGTCCTCAGTCAGCAAAACATGGAGGAGGTGGTTTCTACCCTGTCTCTGTCCAATGATATCTTGGTAGCGGGGATTAAGAAAAAATTCAGCTTGAAAACCGATGCTGAGGTGTACCAAAAGCTGGTTCACCATCTCTACAACAACCCACATGGTTCGTATCATGCAGCGTATGATGTTATTCGCCAGGTATTGGTCGCCAAGAAGGTGTCGTTGCCGACTTTGTTGTCACCGGATAACCGCCCGGATCAGGCTGACCGCGTGTTGCCGGTTGCTATGGAATTGGGGATTTCGCCTGGGAATTATGCACTTCTGAGCCAGAGCGGGATACAGAATAATGCTGATGTGTTGTACAAGAGGATGTTTGGTGATGTAGCCCCGGAATCGTTGCTGAATGCGCAGGCATTGGCTGGACATTATGGCCTGCCTGCGGCAATGTTTGAGAATATTCTGACTGTACTTGAACCGGAAGTGTCTGATACAGGAGGTCAATACATTGATGATGTTCTGACATATGTTGACTCAATTAAGCCGTTGCGATTTACCCGTATTACTCGCGTCAATAAGACAAATCCTGGGGCTCGTTCTTTAAATCCGGAGATCCGGGTGACTAGTGAGGGAGCTTTGCAACTGAGTTTTATTTGGAGCACAAATGCTGGGAATTTCAATGTGAAGGTCAATGGAGAGTCTGTATGGAACAGCTACGATACTGGGAAAGATCGGTATCAATCCCATACAGTTAACCTCAATTCTTCTTTGCTGACAGTGGATAGCCTAAAGGTTACGGTATTCGAATCTGATGTTGACCAAGGTTATTCTCATATTTTTACCATTGAACGCTACTCCTCCCGCAATGCTTTGCTGTATTTGAATAGTTTGGTATTACTGCATAGAGCTACCCAGCTTTCATTACCTACCGTCTTTCAGGTGGTTGAGCGTCATAGTAAGACCTTAAACGAAGCCATGTTGAACTCTCTGGATCGCGTTAAGCGTTATGTTACCCGTTACAATATCAAGGAAGAGCAGGCTTTGGTGCTTGCCAACTTCGATATTTCCCAACGTGTTGTTGACGGAAAGGCAAGTCAGTTTGATGTGTTGTTTAACACTCCACCTCTTGATGGCAAACATTATGTGCTGGGAGGTGACAAAATTGACACCAATCCTGGTAAAGGGCATAGCAACCATAACAAGAGCATATTAAAACGCGCCTTTAAGGTTGATGATGTCGGCTTCAATAAACTGCTCTATGTTGTTGATCCGATAGATACAGATGGATGCTTTGCCAATAATATCGGCAACATTTCGGATATGTATTGTGCGGCGCTATTGGCAAAAGTTCATCAGCTTTCTGTGGCTGAACTGGATGTGTTACGCAAAACGCTCGGTTACAGCAAAACAGCAATTTATGATGTTTCTGATGATGCACTCGCCACATTGGTGGATAACGTTTACCAAACTGTCACTTGGTTGCGTAAACATAATCTGAGCATGGTTGATTTGATGCTCATGACCACCTCTACCTATGACACCGCTCAAATTCCGGAAATCGAAAATCTGGTGAGCACACTGGTTACAGGTGTACAAGAAGCAACATTGACAGAGGACAAGCTTAAGGCTGCGATGGCCCCACATTTGGCGTCAGTCCTGGGGCTATCTTCCAGTGAAGTAGCACATAATTTATTGATTTGGCTGGATTCATTGGCTAAAGGCTCGGTAGATAGCATGTGGGGGATGATTCAGAATCTGGATACTGGCAAGCCGTTTACCGTTGATGGCAAAGTTATTACGTTCTGCCACCGGTTGGCTCAATTGTCACTGATTTATCAACGTCTGCAACTGAGTGAGCGTGAACTGGCATTGATCGTGGCGAAGCCGGTTTTGTTGCAAAAGGGTATGACCGTTGTCAACAACGATGTGCTTTCACTTATGACGTTGTCCCGTTTCCATCAGTGGATAATTAAGCTAGGAGCACAGGCATCATCAGTACTGATGTCGTTATTAAAAGAAACACTGACTGTAGAGCAGGTTGCTCAGGCAATGGCGGCAGACACCAAGGCCATGCAATTGGCGGCTGAACAGGTGAATTCGTCGCTGAAAGCTTCTCCATTACTGGATATGACCACTGTGGAGCGCGTATTGCAATGGCATGAGGCAGCACAGACGCTGGGTATTTCTCCGCAGGAGATCGCTCAATTGTATCGTCTGAGTTATGCCACATCGATAAAACAGGATGGAGCATTAATTGAAGGCACTCTCTACGAAGACTGGCAAAAACTGGCTACGGCACTGGTTGCACGTCTGAAAGAGACTCAACGGTTGGTGGTCATGAAGATCTATGATGAAAGGTTGAGCACTGCGCTGTGCGAATTCTATCTGAATCATGTCGTTGCCAAAAACTTTAATCTGCGTACCCGGGATGAGCTGTATTCCTATTTGCTGATTGATAACCAGGTGAACGCTGAGGTAAAAACTAGCCGGGTAGCTGAGGCAATGGCGAGTATTCAACTGTATGTTAATCGTTGCTTGCAGCAGTCCAGCCGGGAAGGGAGTGTTAAAACTGCCGCTCTGAGTCGATCTTTTATCAAAGAGTGGGAGATCTATAACCGCCGCTACAGCACTTGGGCTGGTGTATCCCAGCTAACCTACTTCCCGGAAAACTATGTCAATCCTACCCAGCGGATTGGTCAGACAAAGATGATGGATACCTTGTTACAGTCCATCAATCAGAGCCAGCTTTCGACTGATACGGTTGAAGATGCTTTCAAGGCGTATCTGACGGAGTTTGAGCAGGTCGCAAACCTATCGATTGTCAGCGCCTATCACGATGCTTTGAACCTGGACTCTGGCCTGACCTATTTTGTGGGCAAAAACCAGGATGCTACTCCGGCCTATTATTGGCGTAGTGTGGACCATGATCAGTTCAAGGAGGGGGTGTTCCCGGCTACGGCCTGGAAGGAGTGGAAAGAGATCACTTGTGCTGTTACGCCGATAGCGGACCTTATCCGCCCGGTTATGTTTAACACCCGTCTGCATCTGATGTGGCTGGAGCGCCGCGAGGATGCCAAGCTGCAACAGGTCAAAGAAAAACAAGAAGAACAAAAACCAGCCTGGGTCTATGAGTTAAAACTGGCATACCTGCGTTATGACGGAACTTGGAGTGCGCCATTGAGCTTCGAAGTTAACTTGAAAAGCGGGCTGCCAAAAGAGGCCGGTTTGTATTGTACGGTGTCCCGGGGGAGCAACGGTTCTCTACAGGTTATGGTGTATGAGAAACTTGGCCGGGCCAATGAATACACTGTTAGCCACGTCCATTATTCTTGTGCCATTGATGGGGGATTTCAACTTGTGTCGGCTATGGCGACCGATGCATTGGTGAGGGCGGTCAGACATGAGCTTGATACTATCGGGGCGCCCAGAGTCGCTAATCATTTCGCGTCTGGACAGTATGAATTTACAAGCGACACGGTAAAATTTACCGATAAATATACTGACAAGAAAATTACGTTGGTTGGACAGAGTATTACTAAGAATACAGAAACAAATAAGTACATATTTAAAGGTCAGCTCCGTGATGTCGCCGCTATGGCGCCCAGTAAGTCTCTGTTGTCACTACCATCGGGCATGAGACTGGAATTTACCCTGCGACAAGTGTTGCAACATGCTATGAACCGTAAAATCAGCAATATTTATCTGCTGCAAGCGGTGAAGGACAGTAACTATCTGACTCTGGGTTGGTTCTTGGGAAAAGGTAATGAAGGAGAATTCTTTTATGCTAAAGACCAGAGTTTTCCGTCCGTACGCTTATTTATAGATGGATATGCCAGAACTACCCTGAATGAAACAACGGGGAATATTCCGGGTTTTTCTAATATGTTGGGTAACATATGGGCGGGTGTCTCTCTTGAATCTGTTTCGGCAATCAAAGCTTTTTCCCCCATCACTTTACGTGAAACGCGAGCTTTCCCACTCATTCTTATTGCGGGTGGCGGCATTGACCAAGGAGAAGCAGGTCGCACGACAATTGAGGTTAATCCCGGTCAGACTACCTACGACGTCGAGTTTAATGTGGACTTGAAAAGTTTAGAGGAGAAAGAGCGTCAGAGTCTCTCCTTTGATCTATTGTGCGCTGATTTTCCTGATTTACTGTTGGCTGAGATTATGACCCGGCTGGTTATCACCACTAAAAAAAGCGATGAAAGCAACGTTATTCAGTTGGTAACAAATAAAGCTGGCGCCCAATATATGATGTGGGGGAAAGGAGGTGAATTTAAAACCCGTTTAAACACTTTGTTTGCCCGCGAATTAATGCGTCGCGCTAACCGGGGGCTGGATACCATTCTTAGCCTGGAGACACAGAGAATCCTTGAGCCTGCTCTGGGTATCAATGATGATAACCGATTGGATCAGGAGATGGACTTTGCTGGAGCCAATGCCCTCTATTTCTGGGAACTGTTTTACTACACACCGATGCTGGTGGCACAGCGTTTGATGCAAGAACAGAATTTTGATCAGGCGGCACGTTGGCTAAGTTATATTTTTAATCCTGGTAGCATCGATCCCAATGACAAACTCTGGAAAGTACGTCCATTGTTGGAAGATACCCGCTGGAATGACACGCCGCTGGATTCCACCAACCCTGATGCGGTGGCACAGGCAGACCCGATGCACTACAAGGCGGCTACTTTTATGCGTTTATTGGAGTTGTTGCTGGCCCGTGGGGACAGTGCTTACCGCCAACTGGAGCGGGATACGCTGACAGAAGCCAAAATGTGGTATATGCAGGCGCTGACATTGATGGGCAAAGAGCCGGTCTCTGCGGCTATCTCTTGGCAAGCACCGGCGCTGAAAGGGGCTGCGGAGCAATCAGCGACACTTTACTCAGCTAATTCTCTGACCAGGATATTCTATCCACAACAGAATGGACGCTGGGAAAGTTTGCGCCAGACATTCCAACAACGCCTGTACAACCTGCGTCACAATCTGACGCTGGATGGCCAGCTATTGAGTCTGCCACTGTTTGCTGAACCAGCTGATCCGGCAGCGTTACTCAGTGCGGCCACGGCATCTTCGCAAGGTGGAGTGGCTTTACCGACGGTCAATACCTTGAGCTTGCGTCGTTTCCCGGTCGTACTAGAAGGCGCTCGCGGGATGGTGTCACAGCTTTCGCAACTGGGTAGTACCCTTTCTGGGGTGATTGAACGTCAGGATGCAGAACAGATGGCGGTGTTGATGCAAACTCAGGGCAAAGAGTTGCTGGCTCAGAGCGTTGACATGCAACAAAAAAACCTGGATGAATTAGCTGAGGAGACGAAAGTACTGACAGCGTCGCTGGCGGGGGCTGCACAGCGTCACGCTCACTATAGCGCCCTGTACGATGAAGATGTTAACGTTGGCGAGCAAGCGGCTATGGGTCTGCGTATTGCTTCGGGGATGACCCAAACCGCAGCAAATGCGTTGTATACAGCAGCAGCGGTTGCCAATATGGTGCCAAATATTTACGGCATGGCAGTGGGTGGCAGCCAATATGGTGCTCTGCCGACGGCGATTGCTTTGGGGCTCCAGACTGCGTCGGCTGCGACATCTGCAACAGCGGACGCGGTATCCCAATCGGAAATGTATCGCCGTCGCCGCGAAGAATGGCAGATGATGCGTGACAGCGCGAAAGTTGAGATGACACAGATTGAGGCCCAGCAAGCCGCATTGAAGATACGTAAAGAGGCTGCATCGATGCAGTTGACCTACTTGACGACGCAACAGAAGCACCATCTGGCACAATGGGAGCTGTTGCAGCGTAAATTCAGTAATCAGGCGTTGTATAACTGGATGCGCGGACGCTTATCTGCACTGTACTTCCAATTCTATGACTTGGCTGTATCCCGTTGTTTACTGACTCAACTGGCTTTTAAATGGGAAACAAAGAACAAGACGCGCTTTATTAAACCGGGCGCCTGGCAGGGGACTTATGCTGGCTTGTTGTGTGGCGAGGCGTTGATGTTGAATTTGGCAGCGATGGAGTCGGCATATTTGGCTTGGGAGTCTCGCGCATTAGAGGTGGAACGTACGGTTTCTCTGGCGCAGGTATATCAATCTTTGGGTGAGAAGGCGAATTTTACGCTGTCAAACCAAATTGAAACGCTGCTGAAGAATAACCAAGATGCTTCCGTAGGCAATGAGGGTAATCAACTGAAATTGGCTGGTAATACCTTGTCAGCCACGCTAACCATCAAGGATCTGCAACTTAAAGATGATTATCCGGTTGATATGCAATTAGGTGATGTGCGCCGTATTAAGCAAATTAGCGTGAGTTTGCCCGCTTTGTTGGGACCATATCAGGATGTGCAAGCGACTTTAAGCTATGCTGGTGCTACCTCGCTGGCAAAAGGCTGCACGGCAATTGCAGTCTCCCGGGGTATGGATGACAGTGGACAATTCCAACTGGATTTCAATGATGGTAAATATCTGCCATTTGAAGGCATTGCGATTGATGATGCGGGTAAATTAGTCTTGCATTTCCCGAATACCAAAGGTAAGCAAGAATCCTTACTGAAAAGCTTAAGTGATATCATCTTGCATATTCGCTACACCATTCGTGATTAAATCCGCATTTATCTGTAATTAAAAATAAGAGAACAGGCTCCTTCGGGGGCCTGTCAAATGATCCATATGTGAATCTACTGGATATATTAATTCTTTTATCGAGTTTAGATGATGTACTCTCGACTTTAATCCTGCGGAATAAGGTTCATCTGCTTATTAAGTGGTTTTATCTAATTAATAAATATGGATATTTTCAAGAAATTTTAGTCATTAACATCGGGCTAATTCATATTCATGTTGCTTTATTTATCAAATAATAATAATTTTTATTATCATTTGTAATCATATTCTTGTTGTAGCTGATAATCTAAACTTTATGGAAACTAAATGAGAGAGCTAACGACCATGCAGGCCGCTTATTGGGTTGGCCGGCAATATGAACAGACGTTGGGCGGTGTTACCGCACATTTGTATGCAGAGTTTGATGGTACTGAACTTGATCTTGAACGGCTGAAAACTGCCGTACAGTATCTCTTTGATATCCATCCGATGTTGCGACTACGTGTTACACCGGATGGTATGCAAACCATAGAAAGTCTGTCTTCCAACGATAAATTGCACATTGATGATGTCAGTATCTGTGATGAAAAAGCCATTGCTGATTTTCTGGAAAGTAAACGAAAAAGTAAAACCCACCAGAAACTGGATCTTGAACATGGTCAGTCTATCGATTTGAGTGTCACCCTTTTAAAAGATGGAGACTTTCGCTTGCATATCGACCTGGACATGATTGCAGGTGATGCGCAAAGTTTTCGTATTCTCATGGAAGATTTGGCCCGGTTTTATCATCAGCCTGACCATCAACCGAAAAGTGGAGGAAGCACTTATTTTCACTATTTGGAGCGAATGCAGGCTGATAAATCTTTATTAACTTTACGTGAGCGCGATAAAAAATGGTGGAGTACGCGTATTGCGCAAATTCCACCAGCCCCTAAACTTCCTCATATTCATCGCCCTTTCCTAAAAGGAGAATACTTTAGTGATCGATTCGCGGTTCAACTGACTAAAGAAGAAAAGTTGTCGTTAAAGACAACCGCCAAAAAATATCAGATTACGCTGTCAACATTATTTCTGTCTCTTTTCGCGTGTACCGTGGGGATTTGTACGCAGTCTGACAAATTTAGATTAAATATGCCTACGTTCCAGCGAGAAAGTTACCTCCGTGATGTGGACAAAATTGTTGGTGATTTTTCAGATTTATCTATTTTAAGTGTTGAATTACAGCGTCATGAGCCGATGATTGCGTTATGCCGTCGTTTTGCTGATCAAATTGCTTTACTTCTTTCTCACCGTGCTTATCCGGGAGTCAGTGTTATGCGGGATCTCTCCAGATACCACGGTAACATGCAAATCTCGCCTATCGTTTTTACCTCCGGTTTTGGTATCAGTGGCGATAATTTATTATCCGAAAATGTAACCCGTGCTTTCGGTGAAATGGTCTTTGTTATTTCTCAAGGGCCACAAGTTGCCTTGGATGTCCAGATTGCGCCTGCTTATGAAGGGATTCTGGTCAACTGGGATGTTCGTCTGGATATTTTCCCTGAACCATATATCCGCAAAATGTTTGATACCTATCTCTCTTTGATTCGGATGATCATTCGTTCGCCTCAGTTGATAAACCAGTCTTTGGACTATTTTTTCTCATTTCATTTTTCTGCTTCGCATCAAGATGTGGGGACTGAAAAGGTGACATCCTCCTGTGTTGAGCAAATGCTCATTCTTCTGCTGTCCCGGCTGACGAACGAAGAAAATATCAACGCTCATACTGCTCTTTCAGCATTGGATATTGATGCTGATATAGCAGAAGAATTAACGGGATTTATTAACAAATATATCCCACAGGCAGAACTGATAATTGAAGATATTAAGGCTCATCAAACATTAAATGCACTGGCACAGACAATGACATTAAGATCGCGGGGAGCGGCTGAAAAGGCGGCTGAGGCACTAGTGAAAATCCTTAATCGACAGAAGTAATCTTTCTTTTTGAAAGATGTTAAATGTTTAGCTTGTTAATTAATTAGATTCTGCGCTTTCTCACAATCGAAAATTGAGGAAATATCATGGATACCGCACTGACACCATTACAACGCGCGTACCTGTTAGGACGAAGTGAATTGTTACCACTGGGTGGTGTTGCCATGCATGATTTCAGGGAATTCAGAGGTCATATCGAGTTTTCTGTTATTAAGGCCCGGCTCACCAGATTAGTACAGCAATATGATGCGTTACGTACCCATATAGATGAAAGTTCATTGGTTCAACATGTTTCCGATGCCATTATCCTGAATCTTGATGAAATTGATTTCACGGGTATCCCGCGTTCAGAGGCTTATCAAAAGATAGATGAGATGAGGCAGGCGTATTCTCATAAGATCCACGATCTTTCTCGTTCTCCCTGGCATATTTGGGTCATTAAATTGGCAGAGCCAGAAGATAAGGATAATGACCTTGTTACAACCGTGGTGTTCGTGAGCTTTGATGCACTGATTTTGGATGGCAGCGCTATCTCTCTCATCTTGTTTAAATTATTTGAGGAAGGTGAGAATGAGCAGAAAAGATCCAGGCCAACGGGAAATATCGCTCATTTGCTTCAACCGCCTTCTGTCTCGAAAAAGCAAAGCGATACTGAATATTGGTCAGAAAAACTAAAAGAGTATCCCGGCCCACCGGCGTTGCCCTGGAAGAAACCGCCAGAATCGATTAAATCCTCTCGCTACAGAAGGGAGAAGGTCACAATTCCCAGCGTGACGTTGAATCATTTGTCTAAAATCGCCTCATCTTATGGTCTGTTTCAAAATACGATTTTATCTACCATTATCCTGGAGATAATGTCATTTTGGACACAAGATAGTCGGTTATGTATCGGTGTTCCGGTTGCTATTCCCACCCAGAAAACGCAGTTCAGTAATGAATCTTCATTTGTCGCTGTTTGTTTTAAAAGAGACCAGGCGCCATTTTTAGAAAGAACGACAGCTTTTCAAAATGATATTTTTGCCTCTCTGGAACATCTGGATTTTTCCGGTGTTGATATTAACAGGCTGATATTCAATCAATATCAGACAGGTTTAGCGCTACCTGTTGTGCTAACGAATGGCTTGTCATGGAAAACATTGCCTGCATCTGGTGATGTCTCTTTTTATGATGGATTAACGCAGACGCCGCAAGTTGCGATGGATATTCGTTTGTCCCTGGATCAGGACAAAAATCTGGTGTTATCCATTGATTATGCAGAAAAAGCGCTGGAACAAAATATCGTGCAGGATATTTTACAAACCATCACTCAGGCAATAGCGCTGATCTGTCGTCAGGAAAAGCTCGCTGTGGATTTTTCTGAGGTGATTGATTATCACCATTACAAAGATAACGGTAATGACAGTGATTTTATCTGTTCAAATTTCCTGGCTCGTATTGCGGATAACCTATTGACGGGAAAATTAAAAAAATCCGCTATTATCTGTGGAGAGCAGCAGATTACATATTCTGAGTTGGGGGAGTGTGTTCAAAAAATAGTGAATAACCTGAATCGCTGTGGGATGCGTAAAGGCAGTGTGGTTGCGATTTGTTTGCCTCGTAGTCCTGAACATGTGATGGTGACAATCGCTTGTGCGCTTTTGGGGATTATTTGGGTGCCTATTGATGTGAATTCTCCCCCTGAACGTCTGGATTATCTGCTAACGAATTGCCATTCTGATCTCATTGTGAATACCGGACAGTTTAATCGTGATAAAACCATCACATTGGAAACACTGCTCACATCGGTTTCTGAAAACGTTTTACTCCCTTTAGAGACTTTATCATCACTGAGTCATTGCATTGAACCGGCTTATTATCTGTATACCTCCGGAACAACGGGTAAACCCAAATGTGTGGTGCTCAATAACAAGGCAACATCTAATGTTATCGGGCAAACGCTGAATAAATGGGAGGTTAAACAGGATGACGTGTTTATTTCCGTTACGCCATTACATCATGATATGTCTGTTTTTGACCTCTTTGCATCACTGACTGTTGGCGCAACACTGGTTATCCCTGAACCTCATGCAGAGAAAGATGCTATCCATTGGAATCGGCTAATTTCGAAGCACAAAGTTTCTATTTGGTGCTCAGTGCCTGCAATTTTAGAAATGTTAATTGCGTGCCAAAAGGGGGGATCTCTCTCTTCCCTCAGGCTGATAGCGCAGGGCGGTGATTATATTAAGCCTGCTCTTATCAAGGAAATTAGAGCGACATATCCTGATACCCGGTTGTTTTCTTTGGGAGGGCCGACTGAAACGACGATTTGGAGTATATGGCATGAAATTACGTCGGCGGATGTCAGCCTTATTCCTTATGGTAAGCCCCTGCCTGCAACTCAATATTTTATCTGTAATGATATCAATGAACATTGCCCAGCGTTTGTGACTGGCCGGATTTATACTACAGGGGTCAATCTTGCCTTAGGCTATCTGGAAGATGGTCTTGTTGTGCAAAAAGATTTTGTCACTATCACCTCGCCTGAAGGTGAACAATTAAGAGCATTCAGAACAGGGGATCAGGGCTATTACCGAAAGGATGGCACCATCATTTTTGCCAGCAGAGTAAATGGTTATATCAAAATTCGGGGGATTAGGGTATCTCTGCCTGATATTGAAAGTGAGTTATGTAAGCACCCACAAATCAATAATATTATCGTCGTTGATTATCCAAATGAGCAGAATGGCGATGCAACATTAGGCGCTATGTATACGACGCTAAATGGTCAGGAAATTCCCGTCTCAGAATTGCGGGATTATTCTCACAGGCTTTTACCCGTTTCTCATATACCAACGCGTTTTGCTCATATTCAGGCGTTTCCTTTGTCTGCAAACGGTAAAACGGATCGACATCAAATCAGAGCGTTCTTTACGCAACCGAAGCCGGATAATTTGGCTGATAAGCAGTCGGTTATATCGGAGAGCCAAAGAGTCAATAACAGCGCAGAGGATGAATGTTACCAATCGATCCTCAGCATTTATTTGCATACCATTGGTGCGCAGCCGTTAACTGGTTTGAATGAAGATTCTGAATTTTTAGCGCTGGGATTAAGGCCCTCTCATCTTAAAGAAATCGCTCGGTGCCTCACTGAAAAGTTTGATGTTATTCTGACGCCTCAGCTTTTAGTTAAATGCAGAAATGCCCGGCAGGTTTCCTCTTTGCTTTCACAAAGCATTTAACCTGTTTTTGCTAAGAACCGGGGGTCAAACTCCGGTTCAAATTGCTGACTTTTCAAATCATGATTTATTACGTGCTACCTGCTGTAGACGATGGTCGCAAGGTATACACCCACCGCAAACGTCAGTTTTCCGTTTATCCTGGAGGTCGAACGTGATGGCAGATTTATCCGCACCATCAAGGCTACGGATGAAGTAGAGGCCTGTCAGTCAGACATCCACAGACTAAAACAGTAACTTCCGTCCTATTCATTCCATCCATTGCGCCCCATATATTGTATAACGATTTCCAGATAGGAAAACACGAGAACGTTATTAACCTCAGCTCTGCTTAAGAACAGAGATTTCAGAAGCACGTAGATTCAGACTCGGTCTTATCGATTGGAATGTAAATGTGCCGCCTCTATGCGTTTCGTGCATTGACTCAAGCATTTTTATGCCGATAACGTATCAATAGTCAGTTTGTCAGACAGTTGTTCAAGCTCAGTCCGGTGATTTTCATCACCGTTTCAGGTCAATACTTATACTTCGGTGACTGTTCTGACAGTCACCGTAAAATCCTCTTTTAACATGAATCATTGAATACTGATTAAGAACTCTCAGCACGAGTTAGTGGCGTATTTGCTCAAGTTCGTTCTGGCTCAACCCGGTCATTTTCATTATCGTTTCACGGTCGACACCCATATCGATCATCGCCCACGCAACTTTCAGGATCCCCTGCTTTTCGCCTTTATGCAATCCTTCTTGGAGTCCTTCCTGCCGTCCTTCCTGACGCCCTTCCTGCCGTCCTTCCTGACGCCCTTCCTGCCGTCCTTCCTGACGCCCTTCAATAAACCCTTTCTGGTGCCCCTTCTGCTCCAGTTTCTGCGCTATTGTCATCAGTACCTCCTCATACCTCGGGGACTGTTCTGCCAGTCGCCGGATAAAACCCTCTGGATCGGCGGTATCTCCCGCCTGTAATAAGTAGTTTAGCACGCTTTTTAGCTGTTCATCCGTATAGTAATCATACGTCAGCAGTATGACCAACTCTTGCAGTA
>NZ_JAJAFX010000200.1:0-737 GCF_025384845.1 Photorhabdus temperata
GGTGCGCCTGAGCTTAAAAACGCATTAGGTAATCTCAAAGACCGTTCCTTTGATTTCATTGCCAACCCGTACACTGATACGGCGTCATTAGATGATGTGAAAGCATTTCTGTCTGATACAGTCGGTAGATGGTCGTGGGAACAGCAGCTTTACGGGCACGCATTTAGCGCAGTCAATGGGGCATACGGCGAGTTGGCTAGTTTCGGCGAACAGCGTAACTATCAGCATGAAACATTGCTCGGTGTAACCAAATCTCCGACACCAAATTATGTGTGGGCCGCTGCATTGACGGGGGCGATTGCACCCAGTTTGCGCAATGACCCCGGCAGGCCAGTGCAGACATTACCGATTAGTGGCGTTCTGGCTCCGGCATCGGAGGACCAGCTTGACTTAATCGAACGTAACAATCTGCTACACAGCGGGATTTCAACTTTTACTGTTGCTGATGACGGCACAATTCAGGTTGAAAATATCATCACGACTTATCAAAAGAATAGTTTTGGTGATAACGATGACAGCTATTTGGAAGTGGAAACCCTGTACTTGCTGATGTACGTCACACGTTATATTCGCACTCAAATCACGAGTAAGTTTGCACGCATGAAGTTAGTGAAAGACGCTACCCGGTATGCGCCCGGCTCGGCAATTGTAACCCCCAACGTCATCCGCGCCGAACTTATCGCGCAGTATCGTACTTTGGAATACAACGGCTACGTGCAAGATTCGAAAGGCTTCGC
>NZ_JAJAFX010000201.1:0-723 GCF_025384845.1 Photorhabdus temperata
GGGTGAAAAAATAATTTCGCCACATCAGGAAACAACAGGAATTATCGGCACGGATGCTATTTATTAAATAAATGAGGACTAATTATGTCAGACAATAAAAAATGCGTGCACGCTGAACTTATGGTTCAATATGCACACGATGCTATGAGAACTGATAAGCCTTGGGAGCTGTGGGAAGGTTCATGTAATGGCGGAGAATGGTGGGAAAACTTACGACTTCATCCGACTTGGGATCAAGATATTGAATATCGCCGCAAGCCCGAAATAATTAACGTTAGCTTTCCAAAACCGGTTTGTTACAAACTTGAAAAAGGTCAGGGATATTGGACTATCTCTTTAAACGGCGACGTTCTTCCTTATCGTTGGAGTGGTATAATTTCAGATTACCGTAGATTAGATGACGGTTTTATTTACTTAACAGAAGAGGCCGCTAAACAACGCGCAGAAGCCTTAATTAAAATAACTAGGGGTGGGTCTTAAATATAAACTCCAATTAACTCAGTAACTGATTAGATTTTAATTACAGCTTAATGGCTGGGGATTGTCTCAGCCTAAAAACAGAGTGGTATCTATGAGTAATCAAACATTAGTTGAACGATACAGAAATCGTTTAATCGCGGCAAAACTTGATGCAATGATGAAGAAAACAAACAGTCATTGTATTGCTGTCAATCTTAACGATTGTTCTATGTGTACTATCGAGTTATCGGAGGAGATATTAAA
>NZ_JAJAFX010000202.1:0-708 GCF_025384845.1 Photorhabdus temperata
CTTTGACTGATAACAGCCATAACCATAGCTGCATCCAGATGTCTGGTTGCTTGTCCATTATTTTCATGTTCCACCCCCGGCCGGGGAATTAGTCCCCGGCAGATGTCGGGTGTGAGAAAAAATTTACTGTGAAAGCAGGTCTATTAACTTTCTACAGTTTTCAGTTGATAAATCAAAAGAAACAACTTCTTTGCCCATATGTGATAGCTGTAATTTCTTCCTGCTCGATCCTTCAGCTATGATATCTAGGCTATAAATTGATGGCTTACACAGTGTAATGCCTGTTTCTATCGATATTGTTTTATTAATGAGGTCATTCATGGGGATACTCTCAGAACTTAATACATTATTGGAAAAGATTCCGCTCTGGAAACGCCTACAAACCATTCCATCAGATGTTGATGATTTAAAAAGACGAGTAGCAGAACTCGAATCGAAAATTAACTCATCATCGGGAGATAAATGCCCTAAATGCAGTGAAATGAGCTACGGGCTTGACAGGACGGAGCCCGATCCGATGTTCGAAGATTTGGGTGTTCAAAGGGACGTATATAAATGCTCGAAATGTGGATATGAGACATTTCAGCAACGCTGATATTTTAGATGAGGACTGGGTTCCCAGGGAAAACTCAATTTACCTTCAAACTCATGCTTAAAGTTGTCTAAAATCACATCAATCTCTGAGAGCCGTTGTTCCAGTGCGGCTCT
>NZ_JAJAFX010000203.1:0-700 GCF_025384845.1 Photorhabdus temperata
CGTAAAATAATACTATCCAAACGGATGGGTATTAAAATGCTTTCTCGCCAGTTATTTTACGAAGAAAACCATAAAAAATAGCGTAATAAAAAAGGGATAAAACGGTTAATGTGGCACGATTTAAGCCCTGAAAAAAGTAGGATGATTATCGGAAAAAACAGAAATGGGTGACAGTGTTGGTTCTTTGAACTTGATGACATTAATGTGTGTTAATGGTGATGATGGACAGCTAGCAAATACATCTCACATTAATGACAAAGTGCCGGTCTTTTGGTCAGCATTTGAGAAAACTTACTGTGCAATCCTGTCAGTTTGATATGCCTTCTCAAACATCATGTAGTGCGTAAAACCGATGTCGCCATTGATTTTAAATTCATTCGTGATGCCCACTTTTGATAATAAATTGTATTTAGTATGTTAATAAACATGATGAATTACTAAAATCAATCAAGCAAATTTCTCCAATTTTCGGAATATTCCTATATCTTTTGAAGTTAAATTCATTGCACTATTGATTATCTATTAACCTATAAGTGGTAAGAATATGATGACCATTTCAGTTAGACCCACTCTTCGCACTGTAAACCAATGGGGAAGTCAATAGGATGGCAAAAGGCTATTATCTGCTCGTTGGTGATAAAACGACCTGTGGTGGAGTTATCATCACCGGTGACCAGACCATCACATTTAACGGGCGGGC
>NZ_JAJAFX010000204.1:0-681 GCF_025384845.1 Photorhabdus temperata
GGCCATCACGGGATCGGCGGTTCAGCGGGCTTATTACCGTCCAAGAGCAGTCAGGAAGGCCAGCAACTGCGCGACAAGCTGTCGGGGCTGGGCGTGTTGCGTACCACTACCCGGCAGGATCACTTCCGGGGCTGCGTGGTGGTGCCGGTGATCGGCTGGGCCGAATCGGCCAGCGTGGCCAGCCGCGGGCGGGTGCTGCAACTGTATGGCCGCCGAACCCAGCCGGATTACAAAGTGCTGAAAGACAGCCCAAAGCATCTGTACCTGCCGTCACCGCTAGCCGGGGTCTGGAATGAGGAAGCGATGAAAGCCGCTTCGGAAATTATCCTGTGCGAAGCGCTGATCGATGCCATGACGTTCTGGTGTGCCGGGTTCCGCAACGTGATTGCCGCGTTCGGGGTGAACGGGTTTAACCGCGAGCACCTCGCAGCCTTGCAGTATCACGGCGTGAAACGGGTGCTGATTGCCTTTGACCGGGACGAGGCCGGAGACCGTGGCGCGGCCAGTGTGGCGGCTGATTTACTGGAATCCGGTATCGAGGCATGGCGGGTACAGTTCCCGCCGGGCATGGATGCCAATGACTATGCGCTCAAAAGCGGTAACGCCGAACATGCGCTGGGGCTGGCGTTGCAACAGGCGGTCTGGCTGGGACAGGGAACGGCGCCGGGCGCGGTGTTCAGC
>NZ_JAJAFX010000205.1:0-677 GCF_025384845.1 Photorhabdus temperata
ATCATCCTGAGCAATCTCCTGTGACAGGGCGGTTTCAATCTCGGTGATTTGTTTAACCAGATAGTGATAATGCGCCTGTAACCGCAGTAATACCTGTACCAGATAAGGGGGAAGTTCATGTTCACCCAACACAGTGGAGAGCTGTTTTATCACAGCAATTCCCTTGGGCATACTGATGCCAAACTCAAGCAGGAAAGCCTGCATCTGGTTGGTGGTTTTCACTTTATCCCGGACCAGCGATTCCCGGACACGGTGCAGGGCTCGCATGGCTTGTTGAGCTTCCGTTCTGGGCTGAACAAACCGCATTGAAGGGCGTGAGGCGGCTTCACAGATAGCTTCGGCATCAATAAAGTCATTCTTGTTACTTTTGACGAAAGGACGAACAAACTGCGGTGAAATCAGCCTGGCCTCATGCCCCAAATCAGCGATCCGCCTTGCCATGAAATGCGCGCCAGCACAGGCTTCCATCACCACCGTTGCCGGAGAGCAGCCAGCTAAGAATTCCATCAATTTAGTTCGGGTGAATTTTTTACGTAGCAGGGCTTTCCCCGAATGATCCTGACAATGGACATGAAAGGAATGCTTGCCGAGATCGATACCAATCAGTGCGATAGTGTTCATGATGATGGCCTCTTAAAAAAATAAATCACACGCTGTCAATATATCGCTAACAGGGT
>NZ_JAJAFX010000206.1:0-663 GCF_025384845.1 Photorhabdus temperata
GCCTGCGCGGTGAATGACGAGGAAGCGTATCAGATTAAGGATGCCATCGGTAAGCTTCAATCCGCTCTGGCTTACCGTGGGTATTCGCCAAGATAGATCATCAGAAGGCCGGAAGATCTCAAAGATCTTTCCGGCTCATATCTCATATAATTAAAACTCCATAAAAGCATCATTTTCAAAATAAAAAATAAATGCCTTCAATAGATCATTAAGAGATGGATTGTCTAACTGGGCCTTAGTATTAGCTACTACTTCTTCAATTGTTCCTCCATCTAAAACTTCAATCCACCCGTTTTCTTTTACCTGTTTAGGTAAATAATCATCAGAATCAGGTGGAAAATCAGCACTACTCAAAGAAAAAACTCCTTCTGTTTCTAACGTCCAACTATTTTGATCTGGAGGTAAGCAAAACCACTCGCTGGAATTATTTTCTGGGGTCGATAATACATCAGCAATAGAAACTAACTTCATAAACTACCTCATTATTTATAGTCCACCACATTTTCCACTACCTAACTTTTTAAATCCTCCTTCCTGATTTGGATGAAGGCTTTTCTGTACAGCGCCAGGCGCTTGATGTTGAGATCTTGGAATAAGTTCTATCTTAGTTGGATTTTGAGCATTATGGTGCCATGAATGATTAGGCGGGCTAGTACGTTCAAA
>NZ_JAJAFX010000207.1:0-656 GCF_025384845.1 Photorhabdus temperata
TAGGTGACATGCAATCTTTGCTTATCTAACCAATCTTCCAAATATTCAGAAGACATATTCGGATTGTAAAAGTACGGTTGGTTCTCGCTCATGATAAATCTCCAGATACAAAAAAAGGCCACGCCATGCGTAGCCTGTGAATGTGCTTTATATATGAAAAAACCCCGCAGGAAACGAGGCTTGGGATTGGGATTGATGCTTTATATATAAAAAAACCCGCTCTTAGGCGGGCCTGAATATTCTTTAGTGAGCATAGCTACAATTCCCCACTATCTGGAGAGATTACGCCAAGTTTATGCAAAACGCAAGCCCTCTCTTTTTTATCGCGTTACTTTGCTAAATTCAGATGCTGCTCTGCTTTCCTCGATATCACATTTCGCCACCAGCTTTTCATAAAAGGGTTTCCAGTTACGCGACCAACTTGATTGTGTTAGCTCTGGCAAAAGGGCCTTAATTGCCGCGTATGCCACTGATGACGGTACCCGACTATAACCACGGCCCGTACAACGCTCACATATTTTAATCACTGGCGCACCCGTAGCTTTCGTTGCTTCGCGATCAACGACTTTCCCGGTACCGTTACAACGACAACGGCTGGATACAATCCCTTTGCCGTTACAAGGAGAACAGAGTTCATCTACACGCTCAGTTTCTAC
>NZ_JAJAFX010000208.1:0-654 GCF_025384845.1 Photorhabdus temperata
ATCGTCCCGGCAGACAGTAACGGGTTAAATCTTATCTGGGTTAATGAATATGTAGATATATCCAGTGGTGATATAACAATTGAGTGTTACCATCGTCAAAATACAGACGCGCCGAAATTTGCTCAAAATAAGCGCGTCAAAAGTATAACTGCAACAGGGGAAGTCGTTTATTACAATGATGGTGAGCTATGCGACATCCCCGATGGACGAGTGATTAATGTTCGTGTGCAAATGCCGGCATCTGATGATGAGAAAGCTGCTACTGTTCCAGTTCCTTCTGATGATGATCCTGCATCTCCCTCTGCTTAACGTTCCACACTGAATCTTCAGGCATTTGGACTCTAACATCTAACCGGCAATTCTCTGGAATATCGCAAGGCTCTCCATCTTTGTAGAAAACACGTTCATTGTTAGCATCGATACACTTAAGTCGCCAGTTCTGAAAGCGTGTCGGTAAATGTAAGTGCTGACGATGAAATGTTTCAATGATGATAGAGCCGTCACTCTGCACTCTGTCATCAACGAAAATCAGTTCAAGATTGTTATTGTCTTTCGGTACTGAGATACCACCGTGAACGCCCCAGCCCATGTCTGTGTTATAGCCACAAACATTAGAGATACGGTATATACCTGTTCCTTCTTTCATCACTTCCG
>NZ_JAJAFX010000209.1:0-608 GCF_025384845.1 Photorhabdus temperata
TCTCGTGGTATGCGGGTGATGTTTGTCGCGCCTTACCTGACTCTGGTTCGCCAGACTGCTACCCGGTTTATTCAGTATGGACTGCCAGAAGAAAAAATTGGCTACGTATGGCGGGATTACCAGCCTAACGACCCAAACCGGCTGATCCAAATTGCCTCGGCTGACACGTTAATCCGCCGTGACTTCCCGGACAACATCGATCTGTTGATCATTGACGAAGCCCATTTACGCCGTAAAAAGCTGCTTGAAGTCATTCAGTATCTGACAGAAAACACCGGTGTAAAAGTTATCGGTCTGTCAGGAACGCCGTTTTCCCCGTTTCTGGGAAGCTACTATCAACAGCTCCTGAAACCCACCACGATGAAAGAACTTATCGCTAAAGGTGAACTCAGTTCCTATGAATTTTATGCCCCCACCAAGCCGGACCTGAAAGGCGTAAAAGTGACGTCCAGTGATGACTTTGGGCAGGATTACAAAGAGGACCAGCTAGCCGAGATTATGGGTGATTCAACGCTGGTGGGCGATATCGTCAAGAATTGGCTTGTGAACGGTAATGATGAACCAACGATTTGCTTTTGCGTCAACGTGGCCCACGCCAATTTTATCAC
>NZ_JAJAFX010000021.1:0-85176 GCF_025384845.1 Photorhabdus temperata
AACAAAGGCTGAGCCGCTCAGGAACAGGCATAAGTCTGTCAATCCAGTATTGTTTATTTTTTGCTGTCAGCATTGTATAACCGGATGAGTTCTGTCAGCGGAAATAGCCTTGGTAACTGACATTGAGGGGAGTCTGTGCGAGAGTCTGTTCATCGGTAAAGAGTGCGACGAGATCTCTAACGAGAATTGAAACTGACCATCCATCGGCAATAATATGGTGAAAGCACACCAGCAGTAGATGCTCGGTGTTGGATAGATTCATCAATTCCACCCTAAACAAGGCGCCGTTTTCCAAATCAAATGGTATCTTTACCCGCTTGTGTATGTAGTCAGTCACCTCTTCATGTGTTTTTACACTTTGTATAAAAACAGGTTGTAATTGCTCCAGGACACATTGAGAAGGAATGCCGTCGAACACCGGAAAGCACGTTCTCAGGCATGCATGGCGTTTAACCAGTTTTACAAAACTTTGCTTTAACTTGGCAACATCAAGACTGCCTGTTATCTGTAGTGCAACAGGAATATTGTAGGCAATAGAATGGGTGTCGCTTATCTGACTCAGATACCACAGCCTTAACTGAGAACTTGTAACAGGGGACAGAGCTTCTTCTTTTTGATTTCCATTGTTATTTTCCTGATGAAGTTTCAACCACTCTATGAATGATTCTCCGCCCTCCTTTTCATCAGCATGCCTTTCTTTTTTACTCTGCTCAGTGTTGCTTGACCTTTCTGACAATTTCTATCTTCTTTTCAGCGGAAAAAGAAGCCATACGTTTGAATGGATTTTTCAAGTTCGATGTCCATATACTTTGAATAAACAGGAGTTGGGGAGAACGTTAAACAGCTAAACTGGCTGCCCAAACTTAAGTAAATTTCCACTTGGATCAATTAGGTGGAACTCCAACATGCCCCATGGAGTTTCCGCAAGCGGAGAGACTTCAGTCTGCGCTTGTAGTTCTTGAAACACACTTTGGATATCTTTCACGAAAATATAGCAAGAAGTGTTCTCTGCAATGTACTTATCGTTACATGCCCAAAAATGGATTTCAGCTTCCCCTCTGCTAATTATCGCATATTCATTAGGAACAAAATTGTCGCAATGGAACCCAAGTTTACTTGTGTAAAAGTCAACCAATTCATCTAGATCCAATGCAGCCAATACAGGGACAGCCTCCCAATCGCTCATACATTTTCCCTTTTATTTATATATAATTTTTAAACGCTCATACAGGATTGTCTGACAAATCACTGTACGTTACTCTCATTAAATAAGTAATATGACTATAAAAATAGATTCAACAATACCTCCTAAAATCATGAGGAATTAACAATAAATTATTAAATATGATTTACTATGAATACAGCATTTTTACCTAGCATGGATTGCCTATCATGTCATCAACATTTGATCAGGGCAAGAGCGTGAAGGCTCATTTTTCATTCATATTTAAACCGGCCAGTAAAACCTGCACAAGATAGCCTTCATTTATATTGGCTCTGCGCCTGAGGGATCCCCTGCGTATTTCGGTTTGTCCGGAATTAGTTGACCACTACAGGTTTTATGTTTAAGAAGCTGACGCTACTTAAACTGGCTAAAGCCATAAAATTAAAAAACCCGCCATAAGGCGGGCTACAAAAAGACTGATATTTATGCAGCTACTTTGCTGCGATGACGACCTTGCTTCTCTTGGCTCGGCGCTTGCGCTTTCTCTTCCAAAGCTGGACCTACTTTCATTAGGAAATCTAAGGATTCTCCAGCCTTTTTGTAGGCTTGAACAGTATCGAACATCGGTTCTTTTTGTGCTTTCATAGCAACACCTCTAAGGCAACCTTGTTACTAAATTGATTCATAATGCAGGACAAATATGAAAAAACAGCTGCTCTGCCTGAACATTATATACGCATCCAGAGACTAACTATCAAAGAGCCAAACTCTCGGATCTGCTTTTCACCTTTTCGATTAAAGTTTGGATGTCACATGACATCACATATCCACAACGTTCTAGCTCAAAACCAAACGAACAATAATAAGCTATTTTATCCTCAACTGGTTCATGGATCCTTACAATTTCACCATCAACCATATTCATGAAAATCAATGCTGTATACAGAGTATACAAAAGCATCTTTCTGCGCAATGGGTGATTTTCAGTATCCTTAACAAAGTTTTCCAACACATAAATGTTAAAGCTCTTATCGTTCAGATCATATGTAGATAAGGCGGCTCCAGCCGGAACAGACTCAACTTGGAAAGGTTCCCTTGATTTGACAAACTTTATACACAAGCTGAAGCAGTTATCACGATTGCCCACTTCTGTAATATAATATTCCCAGTTAATATCGCCATACGCTCTTGTCAGCATGTTTGCATCATTATCAGAGATAGGCCCAACAACCAAATCTATTCCTCTCTGGTTCATATACAACTGTAAAATATTATATGTCAACTGTGCAACATGCTTCAGTGAAAGCATATAAAGCAACCTCATTACATTGTTATTAGATAGTTGGAAAAACGAAATATGTAAACCATCCTTGGATCAATCAAAAATTAATTGCCAAGTTAACAAAAACACCCTCACTCAGAGCTACCTTCTGAGCATATCTCCTACTTAGCCACTTTAACAAATTTGACTTCCAGAAATGGAAGCACCTTCCCATAAGGCCACGAATCAACAACATCTATTCAAGCTGGAGATGAGCCCGGTACCAGTATCGGCTATCATTGATAAGGCAGGATTTATGGCACACCAGATAATTTGCCTCATCCACCGGAAAAATATGGCATAGTGCTATGCAGAACAATCAATGGAGAGTCTTTCTGTAATGAAACGCCCTGATTACCGAACACTGCAAGCTTTGGATGCTGTGATCCGTGAGCGCGGTTTCGAACGCGCAGCCCAGAAACTCTGTATCACTCAGTCCGCAGTTTCTCAACGTATCAAGCAGTTGGAAAATCTGTTCGGTCAGCCTCTGTTAGTGCGCACCGTTCCTCCACGCCCCACCGAACAAGGGCAAAAGCTGCTGGCGCTACTGCATCAAGTAGAATTATTGGAAGAACAATGGCTAGGTGATGAATCTGGTACAGATACTCCACTGCTGCTTTCACTGGCAGTTAACGCCGATAGCCTGGCAACCTGGTTGTTACCGGCACTGCACCCAGTGCTCGGTGATTTACCGATTCGGCTGAATATTCAGGTTGAAGATGAAACCCGTACTCAAGAACAATTAAGAAGAGGCGAAGTTGTTGGGGCAGTCAGTATTCAACCACAACCATTACCGGGTTGTCTGGTAGATAAACTAGGAGCACTGGATTACCTGTTTGTTGCGTCACCAGAATTTGCTACCCGATATTTTCCAAATGGGGTTACCCGTTCAGCATTATTGAAGGCACCCGCGGTAGCATTCGATCACCTGGATGATATGCATCAGGTATTTTTACAACAGAACTTCGATTTATCGCCGGGCAGTGTTCCATGCCATATCGTCAACTCATCTGAAGCTTTTGTGCAACTGGCAAAACAGGGTTCTACCTGTTGTATGATCCCTCATTTACAAATTGATCAGGAACTGAAAGAGAGCAAATTACTCGACCTGACGCCAGGTTTATGTCAGCGCCGGATGCTCTATTGGCATCGTTTCGCACCGGAAAGCAGAACAATGAAAAAAGTGACTGACGCCCTGTTGAAAATTGGGCGTCAGATGTTAAGACAATATGACACGGATTAAGGTTTTAGCTCAAATACAACATCAACCTGATCGCTAAAACTGATGGTGTCCTGTTGGTAAGTTTCATTCACACCAGCAGCCCCTGCCGCCAGCACGACATCATTATTGCGGTATTTCATATAGGAAATATCTGGTGCTCGATAATTGATGCTGTATATCGGGCCAAGTTTACTGTTAAAGCCTTTCGCTAATACATCAGCCTGCTCAATCGCATTCTGAATGGCTTTTTGTCGGGCTTCATCACGATATTTTTGTGGATCGTCCACACCAAACTGAACGGATGAGATCTCATTCAAGCCAGCTTTTAATGCACCATCAAGCAGAATATTAAGATGATCCAACTTACGAACCTTCACTTCCACCGAACGGATTGCACGATAACCTTTTAGCACAGACTTGTCGGATTCTCTGTCATACTCATAGTCAGGTTGAGTACGCAGATTCGCCGCATTAATATCTTTCTTTTCAATACCATTCTCTTTTAGAAAATCAAAATACTTAGCAACAAGCTCATCAACCTGTTTTTTAGCGCCGGAAGCATCTTTGGCAGAAATATCGACGTTAATTATCAATGTTGCCATATCCGGTTCTGCTTTAATTACCGCATTACCAGAAGTCACAATATGAGGGACCACGGGTAAATCAGCTGCCTGCGCAGAGAGCGGTACGCCTCCTGCACTTAACATTGCAGCTAACCCTAATGATTTTAATTTCACCACAACCTCCGTAGAAAATCTGTCACAAAAAGAGTTTATCCCCGGAAAAACCGAAACATGCATGGGATAAATAAAACACTAACACACCCACTGTATGCAAAAAAAGTGTCCAGGTTAACCAGAAATTATCAATCCCTGTTTAGCAAGTTGCCAGGCTATATACCACATGACAATACAGATAAATCCATTAATAATTCGTTGAGAACGTGGCTTATTCAGTACGGGGGAAAACCAAGCAGCGAGGAATGCCAGAGCAAAAAACCAGCTAATGGAAGCGCTTGCAGCACCAAAAGTAAACCAAGGCCTGAGTTCTGAAGATAATTGACCACCAATACTTCCCAGTATAACCAGGGTATCCAGATAGACATGTGGATTTAACCAAGTGACAGCAAAGATAATCGCAATTACCCGCCAGCGACTCCTCGCTATATTGTCAGTCCGTGTGAGTTCCGCATTCGCAAGCAGGGCCATACGAAAAGCTCTCCAGCCATACCACAATAAAAAAGCAACCCCTCCCCAAGTGACAAATTGCAGTAGTAAAGTTGACTGACCAAGCAATGCACTCCCTCCAAATACGCCGGCACCAATCAGAAAACCGTCGCTGATAGCACACAAAGTTGCACTCATCAGATGGAATTGTCTTCGGCTCCCTTGCTGCATAACAAAGGCATTTTGTGGACCAAGAGGTAAAATCATTGCAGCACTGAGAAGAAAACCCTGCAAAAATGTCGATAACATAAAAAAACTCCTCAATAATTATTCACTTTGCTCTTCCAATGTTCAGAATATTAGGAAGGATAGCTCATTATAGGAAACAAATAGTTCTAATAGATCATAAGTAACTTTAATCACTCATTAAAAGCCAGATTTTTGCTGTAAAAATATTTGATTAATTAAAAAAATCAGGTAAATACACATTCAAACATGAATAAACCCGTCAATTATATAGAAATAAAAAGAAAAAGATTATTTTTTAAAATTTATTGGTTTCACGCTGTTAGCAATCATCATTATTATCGCTCTTGCTATCTGAGATCTCCTCACATAAAGTATTTCAAGTCTGAATTCAGATATCAATACCGCTCTATTCATCAAATCACTCAACTATTTATTCTATAAAATCAAATAACAATAAAAAAAACCATAAAAGACGAATGGATTATTGGCATTTGTTAAAAACATTAACTACTCTTTAATTACTGACTATCAAACGCCAATATAAAATGGGGTTTATATATGAACATATCCACAAAAAATCACGATGCTAAATTACCCCTTCAAGGGGAAAATAACATAAAACAATGTAAAAATAGAGATAATGATAGAGAGATTAATAATAACAGAGATAAATCAGAATACGAAAACTATCCTGAACTTTCTCAATGGACTTATAGATTCTAAAGAATAATAATGTAATTTAAACAATGGCATTGGTAGTCAGTACTTATACTCAAGACTAATCCGATTAGCGCTATTTTATTTCTCATTTTTAATTCTCAATACTAATGTATTGTATATACATATTAATAGCTTCACACAGTCTGAGGAAAAACCATCTACAACAATAATACTTAAAAGAGGCTAAGATGAACGAAAAAATAGAAGTAAGAAACATAGATGTGAATGGCGATATGAGGGCTAATTACACTAAAAAAAGATCTAAAATCCCTTATGAACTATATGCATATGAAGATATAAAGAAAATTCCAATCCAAGATATCCTTTCTGATGAGGAAATAGAAATTTATGAAAATGAAATGCGGAAAGAAATAGAAGTAAAGCCGTTAGGATCTAATAAACTTGTTGTTGTTACCAAAGCGACCAGATTATGCAATTTAAGGTGTTCCTACTGCCATTCATGGGCTGAAGGGAAAAATAACACAATGAGTTTTAGTAGCTTAGTTGCCATAACTAAAAGGCTCCTTGATATTCCTGATTTAATTAGAGTGGAATTTGTATGGCATGGTGGTGAAGTTACAAGATTAAGACCAGAGTTTTTCATAAAATTCATTTGGTTGCAACAACATATTAAGAGAGACAACCAATTTATCACTAATGCGATACAAACAAATGCTGTAAATATAAGTGAAAAATGGATCTCATTAATAAAAAGATTGAAGATTAGTGTTGGAATAAGCCTTGATGGTCATCCCGAGATTAATGATAGCAGAAGAGTTGATCTAAAAGGTGTCGGTACTTCTAGAAGAATAGAGAAAACAATACAAACATTCAGAGATAACAACATTAAATATGGGGGGCTAGTTGTTGTTGATCGACTTATACTTGAATCAAATAAAAAAGAACTATTAGACTATTTCGCAAGAATAAACCTCAATGATCTCGTTTTCCTAGATATAGTTCCAGATAACAGGTTACTTCCTGGAGAATATCCAGGTGACAGTTATATCAATTACTTCGAATACATGGATTTTCTCTCAGAACTATTCCTGATCTGGTGGAAGGAATATAAAGACACAATTAACATTCCTTTGTTTAACTCATTCGTTGGTGTTTTAAAAGGCGCTAACAATGTTCTGATGTCATGTTATTGGTCAGAAAAATGCCATCAAGAAGTTGTTACAATTGAGCCAAATGCAACTGTATCTGCATGTGACAAATACGTCGGGAGTGAAAATTTTTACTATGGATCATTGTTGGATAGTGATTTAAGAACATTACTAGATAATTCTTTACATTATGAAAAATCAGAAAAAGAAGAAATTGATAATAATAACAACATGGAAAAATGCCAATGGTTTCATCTATGTCACGGTGGGTGCCCACAAACAAGAATAGCTAACAGGAAGCATAATAAAATGTACTCAGATACATTAGCATGTTGCGGAACTGACAAGCTACTTAATACAATCTCAGGGGTTTTATGATGGAAAATCATACTAAAAACACTAACTTTAATAAAAACGAAATGAATAAATTCACTTTTATAGAATCAAAATTAAGCAATGAAGAAATCATTGATATACATGATATAATGACGAACTCAGGAGAGGTAAGACCTATTGGATACTTTAAATTATGCCAACATGAAATTAAAGAATCAAAGAGAATAGTGCTAATATGTCGTCATAACACAGAGTTTGTAGGAATGGCACACATTCTCTTGATATCTGAGCGTACGTCATTTAATGACATGGGAATAATTGAACTCCATGACCTCTGGATTAACCCAAAGTGGAGGAGAAATGGCATAACACTTCCCTTCTCTCGCAAGTTAGAGGAAATTTGTCATCAGCGACTTAACGTAAAAAAAGTTGGCTTGGCTATACAACTCTATAAAAATAATGAGTATATTTTACGACTCTATATAAAAGTTGGGTATAAACCTATCGATTTGCAATTAGATGGTACTAATACTGTATTATGGATGACAAAAGAAATTGAGCTTTGTTGAATGACTGATACCGGACGATTAGAGTCTATCCCAATGGCTCACATTTCAAAGTAACTCAATCCGGAATAGCAATCGCAAAACTAATAAATCGCCAACCGGACTGGGTTATACCAACAATAGCGCCAACATCGACACCTCAACATATGCGAAGAGGATCGTAATAATAAGCAGACTTTAATCGTTCATCCTATTCTGTGACGCAACCTGATTCTGATGCAAATAAACATCCATTTGTGGATAGGGAATACCGATATTGTGTTTATCCAATGTACGTTTAAAGTTTTCCATCAAATCCCAATAAACATCCCAAGCATCACCATTGGTCGTCCATACACGCACGATAAAATTCAGCGAAGAAGGCGCCATTTCATGCAAACGGATTGTCACACCGCTATCATGCTGAATACGACTGTCTGCCGCAATAATATCACCCAGTACTTTTTTGACTTCATCAATATCTGCATTATAGGCAACACCGACCATTATTTGCGTCCGACGGTTCGGTTCACGGCTGGTATTAATAACATTATCTGCAATAATTTTCCCATTCGGGATAACAATAATTTTGTCATCGGCTGTACGCAATGTTGTAGAGAAAATCTGCACCTGAACCACAGTACCTTCAACTGCACCCAAAATAACATATTCACCAGCACGAATTGGGCGGAAAGCCACCAACAACACGCCCGCGGCAAAGTTGGACAAAGAACCCTGTAAGGCCAAGCCAACGGCTAAACCCGCGGCACCGATAACCGCAATTACCGACGCTGTCTGAACCCCTAATTTACCCAAAACAGCGATAATCGTGAACGCAATTACCGAATAACGGACAATCGCAGCCAGGAAATCTGACACAGTTACATCAATGTCACGCAACGACATAACTCGTTTCGCACCCTTGCTGATCAATTTTGCCGCCATCAACCCCAAAACAAGGATTAGAACAGCAGCAACCATATTGACCAGATACTGAATGATTAAATCCTGATGATTAATAAACCAGCTTGTAGCCTCATTAATACCACCAGACAGACTGATATCTTCCATTAAAACCACCTTGATTATTTAGCTATTAAACTATAATTAACAAAATTACCTAATTGCTACTCTTCATAGCAAGTATCGACAGCAAGAAAAAAACCTATCACATCAAAAAATTATTCTGGTTTATATACAAATAGTTACCAGTAGTCTTTTCGCAAAATAAAATCCCGATAATCGGACAACATATCAATAAAATCCTTAGTACCACAAAAAGCCAGACTCTCATTATCGTAATAATTCATGCCCTCTTCCATCTCATCAGTTTCAAACTCAAGCTGATTAGCACGAACCATAACTTCTTCATCATCCATTAGCAGCGTATATTCATGACCCACAAGTTGCCATTGGCGTTCACTGCCCTTGATTTCAGCCAGCGCTGTGGTGATCTTATCCAGCACAGTCAAGTCACCTTTAACTTCTTCATTCAGCCACTGACCAATAGCTTCGTGATCCATTGAGAATCGGCTAGTCACCTGCCCAGTGACACCCAGCAAAAATTCGTAGTCCATCATTATCTCCGGTGCGTTCTTCTTCGTTTTCATATTTCCCCTGCAATTCCGCCCCAAATCAGCCCACAAACCGGCTAGAACAGGATACTGACACAACAAGTGTGGTTCTGCACTTGGATGACCGAAATGTGTATCCCCAAGATATTATGTCTAACTTTCATTGGAAGCGAATTCAGCCTCAAAGCCTTGTATGTTTATGGCAGTTAGTGCAAAGCAGGAAAATGGTACTTACCATTAATAATATCTCAGGGAAACAAAAACAGCAAAATCGAACGTTTTGCCTCTGATTGATGAGGTACATTCAAGAATATTGCAATACAGCGACTTATTTTCTATCTTGTCTGGAAAAAGAAGATGCTTTCAGCAGTCATTATGATATGACATATCTTTTCGTTAAAGAATGCGTTTGCATTGCAGAAACTCATCAGTGACCAACATAGCGAATATTACCAGTGTGCTTCAAAATACTTAAGCGCGCCGGTTATCGGTTGTAGACTCTGAATCGCAGGTCAAAAAATTATAACAGTTAGACGGGTTAAAGCAGTGTAAAGTAAGTTTAATCGGGCATATTTAAGGTATTGCGATTTTTTATAATCGATTATTTAATTTGTTTATGAAAAACTTTATTCCCTGTTGAAAACGCTATTAAAAAAGTTTTAACCGTTTTTTACTAATTTTGACATCTGCTTTTTATTAAGTTTAATCATCATGGTATATCGTGTTTTAAGTTCAACGAATGTTAATCATACATGTTATCTTTACTGACGCTGTCTTACTGGCAATCTTGAGAGGTTTTCATAAATCACTACCCTTTATTTTCTCTTCATAAGTCAACCAGTAAATATCCTGGTGATATAAAGATGACCCTTTATGTTTTTTCGAATAATTCTCTTTTTTTCAGGATCTAAACCCTGCCAAATTAACCATTTTATCTCTTTTTTATTACGTTATTTTTATGGTTTTCTCGTTTACTGTATTTGATTTTTTAGATTTAAAACCTGTTTTCTCTGATGTTTTCTCTTCTGATGTCAAAATAGTATCAAATTTTTTACTCGACTTTAAAAACCCTTAATCACTTATTTTTACCTTTAATGATTAAAGTTTTTACCTGTTTTTTCATGATACGCCTGCCATTTTCTCCAGATTTTAAAACCATGTTGATAGACAAAAACAGCTTTTCTTAAAAGCTATTTTTGAAATGGGAGGTTTTTACCTCCCATTTGTTCGTATTGCAATATATCGGAATTACACCGCGGTTTGGAAAATCACATCATCCGCTTTTTCAGTGTATTGATTCAGTTGATCAAAATTGAGATAACGGTAAGTATCTTCCGCGGTCTCATCAACTTTATCCATAAATTGCTGATATTCTTCCGGTGTAGGCAGACGTCCTAACAGAGAAGCCACCGCCGCTAATTCAGCCGATGCCAGATAGACGTTCGCTCCCGTTCCTAAACGGTTCGGGAAGTTACGGGTTGAAGTAGAAACCACCGTTACACCGTCAGCAACGCGCGCTTGGTTACCCATACACAGGGAACAACCAGGTATTTCAACCCGTGCCCCACTCTTACCAAAGATGCTGTAATAACCCTCTTCAGTGAGCTGAGCTGCATCCATCTTAGTTGGTGGAGCAACCCACAAGCGAGTTGGCAATTGGCCTTTATGCTGATCCAGTAATTTACCGGCTGCACGGAAGTGACCAATGTTAGTCATGCAAGAACCGATAAAGACTTCATCGATTTTGCTGTTAGCTACATCAGACAGTAAACGCGCATCATCCGGATCATTCGGCGCACACAGAATTGGTTCTTTGATTTCAGCCAGATCGATTTCAATAACAGCGGCATATTCCACATCAGCATCGGCTTCCAGCAGTTGAGGATCTTTCAGCCAGTTTTCCATACCTGTTACACGACGTTCCAGCGTACGGCGGTCACCATAACCTTCGGCAATCATCCATTTCAGCAATACAATATTAGATTGCAGATATTCGATAATCGGCGCTTTATCCAGTTTAATCGTACAACCTGCCGCAGAGCGTTCCGCGGAAGCGTCCGCTAGTTCAAATGCTTGCTCAACTTTCAGCTCTGGCAAACCTTCGATTTCAAGAATACGGCCAGAGAAGATGTTTTTCTTACCTTTCTTCTCAACGGTCAGAAGGCCTTGCTGAATCGCATAGTAAGGAATCGCATGCACCAAATCACGTAAAGTGATGCCCGGCTGCATCTGTCCTTTAAAACGAACCAGCACAGATTCAGGCATGTCCAGAGGCATTACACCCGTCGCAGCCGCAAATGCCACCAAACCAGAACCTGCCGGGAAGGAAATACCTATCGGGAAACGGGTATGAGAATCACCACCCGTTCCTACGGTATCAGGCAACAACATACGGTTTAGCCATGAGTGAATGATGCCGTCACCCGGACGCAGGGAAACACCACCACGGTTCATGATGAAATCCGGCAGAGTATGGTGGGTAGTGACGTCAACCGGCTTAGGATAAGCAGCCGTATGGCAGAATGACTGCATCACCAAATCCGCAGAGAAACCCAGACATGCCAGGTCTTTCAGCTCATCACGGGTCATTGGACCGGTAGTATCCTGAGAACCAACGGAGGTCATTTTAGGTTCACAATATTCACCCGGACGAATACCCACACTACCACATGCCCGGCCAACCATTTTCTGAGCTAAGGAGAAACCACGGTTACTTTTCTCAACCGCTTTCGCCTGACGGAATACATCACTTTGCGGTAAGCCAAGCGACTCACGAGCCTTACTGGTTAAACCACGACCAATAATCAGTGGAATACGACCACCCGCGCGAACTTCATCCAGCAACACATCGGTTTTCAGTTCAAATTCAGCCAATAACTCATTGGTTTCGTGATTGCGTACTTCGCCTTTATAGGGATAGATATCAATGACATCACCCATATTCAGCTTGGTAACATCTATCTCAATTGGTAATGCACCGGCATCTTCCATCGTATTGAAGAAGATTGGCGCGATTTTACCGCCCAAAACAACGCCACCACCGCGTTTGTTTGGTACAAATGGGATATCTTCGCCCATAAACCACAGCACTGAGTTAGTGGCTGATTTACGGGAAGAACCTGTACCGACAACATCGCCGACATAAGCCAATGGGTGGCCTTTTTTGTTCAACTCTTCAATCTGTTTGATTGGGCCAACGGTGCCAGCTTGATCAGGTTCTATACCTTCACGGGCGTTTTTCAGCATAGCCAGAGCATGTAATGGAATATCAGGACGTGACCATGCATCTTGCGCAGGAGATAAGTCATCTGTGTTTGTTTCACCCGTCACTTTAAATACAGTTACTGTGATTTTTTCTGCCAGTTCAGGACGTTCCAGATACCACTGCGCATCTGCCCAAGAGTGCATAATTTGTTTAGCTTGTGGATTACCGGCTTTCGCTTTTTCTTCTACATCATAGAAGTTATCAAACATCAACAAAGTATGTGAGAGCGCTTTAGCTGCAATGGGAGCCAGTTTTTCATTATCCAGAGCATCAATCAGGGGGTGAATGTTATAACCACCCTGCATAGTTCCAAGCAGTTCAACCGCTTTTTCTGGCGTGATCAGCGGTGACGTGGTTTCACCTTTTGCAATGGCGGCAAGAAAACCGGCTTTTACATATGCCGCTTCATCAACACCAGGGGGAATACGGTTAATCAGTAGATCTAACAGGAAATCTTCTTCACCTTTTGGTGGGCTCTTCAGTAACTCAACCAGCGCCGCCGCTTGCGCCGCGTCCAATGGCTTAGGGACGACGCCTTGGGCTGCACGCTCGGCTACGTGCTTGCGGTATTCTTCTAGCACGACTTTCTCCTCGCTCTCATTGTCATTTTATCTACCCGGCTGTCTGCACCCGCCTTAGAACCTGTATCATCAGGCTATTGTGTTTTCGCAACAATAACGCAACGCCCACTGGGACAGGCTGTTAGTTATGGTTCTGGGTGCCAGGTCAGAGGATTGCCGGCATAACCTAATCAGTTCAAGTTAAGTTATGCCGAGCTTCGGGCACCCAGCATACCAAAATTTGAATGCGATGTTAATTCGTTCACATAAAAGTAACATTAACTGATAGTAATATTCTGAATTAGTAGTAGATAACGCTATTAAAGCAGATTATTCCGCTGATTTTTGCCAGTAGCACCCACAAAAACCACACTTTTTATATCCTATTTTTTTGAACAGGTCATACCAGGTACAAAAAAACGGCTTCCATAAATGAAAGCCGCTTAGTTAATTACATCAGGCGATTTAAGAAATTATTTCTTTTTCTTCGCCTTAGCATTTGGCAAGTCAGTAATGCTGCCTTCAAAGATTTCAGCCGCCAGACCGACAGATTCATGCAACGTTGGGTGAGCATGGATAGTCAACGCGATATCTTCTGCATCACAACCCATTTCAATTGCCAGACCGATTTCACCCAGTAGCTCACCACCGTTAGTACCTACAATGGCACCACCGATAATACGGTTACTTTCTTTATCGAAAATCAGTTTGGTCATACCGTCAGCACAATCAGAAGCGATCGCACGGCCAGAAGCGGCCCACGGGAAAGTTGCCGTTTCATAGCTGATACCTTGCTCTTTCGCTTCTTTTTCAGTCAGGCCAACCCATGCAACTTCTGGTTCAGTGTAAGCAATGGATGGGATAACTTTTGGATCGAAGTAGTGTTTCTTACCAGAGATAACTTCAGCCGCAACGTGACCTTCGTGAACACCTTTATGCGCCAGCATTGGCTGACCAACGATGTCACCGATAGCAAAAATGTGCGGTACATTGGTACGCATTTGCTTATCAACATGGATAAAGCCACGGTCATCAACTTCAACACCTGCTTTACCCGCATCCATCATCTTACCGTTAGGTACACGACCGATGGCAACCAGAACTGCGTCATAACGCTGTGGTTCTGCCGGTGCGTTTTTGCCTTCCATCGTGACGTAGATACCATCTTCTTTGGCTTCTACTACCGTCACTTTCGTTTCCAGCATCAGGTTGAATTGTTTGCTGATACGCTTGGTGAATACTTTCACCACATCTTTGTCAGCCGCAGGAATAACCTGATCCAACATTTCAACGACATCAATCTGAGAACCCAGAGCGTGGTAAACCGTTCCCATTTCCAAACCGATGATACCGCCGCCCATCACCAGCAGACGCCCAGGAACCGTTGTCAGCGCCAGTGCATCTGTAGAATCCCATACGCGAGGGTCATCATGAGGGATGAATGGTAATTGGATAGGACGGGAACCCGCGGCAATAATGGCATTATCAAAATTAATCGTTGTTGCGCCACTTTCGCCTTCAACAACCAGTGTGTTAGCACCGGTAAATTTACCAACACCATTAACAACTTTAACTTTGCGGCCTTTAGCCATACCAGCCAGACCACCGGTCAGCTGATTGATAACTTTTTCTTTCCAGACACGGACTTTTTCGATGTCAGTTTTTGGTTCACCAAAAACGATGCCGTGATTGGCCAGAGCTTTAGCCTCTTCAATAACTTTTGCTACATGAAGCAATGCCTTAGAAGGGATACAACCAACGTTAAGACAAACACCACCTAAGGTAGAGTAACGTTCCACCAGGACGGTTTCCAAACCTAAATCCGCGCAACGAAAAGCAGCAGAATACCCTGCTGGACCTGCCCCAAGCACCACAACCTGGGTTTTAATTTCAGTACTCATCATGACCTCTTAATTGTTTGTCCGGCGGGTCAGACGCCAAAAACGATATATTCCACCGGGACCTACACACCGCGAGCAGTTTACAGAATTGTTAATAACCTGAAAAGCGCGTTAACGTGACAGAACTCGCAACAAACTAACCAGATGCAAGCTGTTTCCTTGCCACAGCAATAACAATCAGGCCGGCGTATGGCCGGCCTTTGAGATTACATCACCAGACGGCGGATATCGCTCATTGCATGATTAATAAATGTAATGAAACGCGCACCATCAGCACCATCGATCACACGGTGATCGAAGGAGAGTGACATAGGCAGCATCAGGCGTGGTACAAACTCTTTACCATTCCAAACCGGCTTCATGGATGAACGGGATACGCCCAGGATAGCCACTTCCGGTGCGTTAACGATTGGCGTAAATGCTGTGCCACCAATACCGCCCAGGCTTGAAATAGTAAAGCATCCACCCTGCATATCAGATGCAGTCAGTTTACCTGCGCGGGCTTTCTTAGACATCTCTGTCAGCTCGCGGGATAAGTCGATGATGCCCTTCTTATTGACGTCACGGAACACCGGAACCACCAAACCATTAGGTGTGTCAACTGCCACACCAATGTTGATGTATTTTTTCAGCGTCAGTTTCTGACCATCTGCCGAGATAGAGCTGTTAAAACGCGGTATTTCTTCCAGCGCTTTTGCAACCGCTTTCATAATGAACACCAGTGGGGTGATCTTCACGCCAAGCTGTTTCTTCTCAGCTTCCTGATTCTGCTGTTTTCGGAAGTTTTCAACTTCAGTGATATCCGTTTCGTCGAACTGTGTAACATGCGGGATCATCATCCAGTTACGGCTCAGGTTAGCACCCGAAATTTTCTGGATACGACCCAGTTCAACTTCTTCAATTTCACCAAATTTGCTGAAATCCACTTTCGGCCAAGGCAGCATCCCCGGCAGACCACCACCGGCTGATGCAGGCGCAGATTCAGCACGTTTAATCGCGTCTTTCACGTAAGATTGAACGTCTTCACGCAGAATACGGTTTTTACGACCTGAACCTTTCACTTTAGCCAGATTAACACCGAATTCACGCGCCAGACGACGGATCACCGGTGTTGCATGGACATAAGCACTATTTTCAATGAAATCGTTTTTGTCTTCTTCTACGAAGCTTCTGCTCTCCAGAACAGGGACTGCTTTCTCAGGTTCAGCCGCCGGAGCCGGAGCAGAGGCCGCAGGGGCTGCCCCCACGACTTCGAATACCATGATCATAGAATCGGTTTTCACTCTATCACCGATCTTGATTTTAATCTCTTTAACCGTACCGGCGAACGGTGCCGGTACTTCCATAGAGGCTTTATCACCTTCTACGGTGATCAGTGATTGTTCCGCTGTAACCGTATCGCCTTCTTTAACCATCACTTCGGTAACTTCAACTTCATCACCGCCGATATCGGGTACATGAACATCTCTGGCTGCGGAAACCACAGGTTCTGGCTCTGCCATACGAGAGGATAATGGTATCGCCGCTGATTCTTCAGCAGGTGCAGCTTCTACAGCACCCTCTGCGGAAGCAAAAATCATAATCAGCTTGCCGGTTTCAACTTTATCGCCAACCGCAACGATGATTTCTTTAACAACACCCGCCTGAGGGGATGGAACTTCCATCGAAGCCTTATCACCTTCTACCGTGATCAGCGATTGTTCAGCTTCCACTGTATCGCCAACTTTCACCATGATTTCGGTGACTTCAACTTCATCTGCACCGATATCCGGTACGTTGATTTTGATAGTCATTGATCTTTACCTCTTATGCCAAACGCGGGTTAACTTTCTCTGGATTAATGTTGTATTTCTTGATTGCTTCTTCCACAACATTCACATCAATTTCACCACGTTTAGCTAGCTCACCCAGAGCAGCAACAACCACGTAGGAAGCATCAACTTCAAAATGATGACGCAGGTTTTCACGGCTGTCGGAACGACCGAAACCATCAGTACCCAATACGCGGAATTCGCTTGCAGGGATGAAGTTACGAATTTGTTCTGCGAACAGTTTCATGTAGTCAGTAGAAGCCACTGCCGGTGCTTCATTCATGATCTGAGCAACATAAGGTACGCGTGGCGTTTCTGTTGGGTGCAACATATTCCAGCGTTCACAATCCTGACCATCACGCGCCAGTTCAGTGAATGAAGTGACGCTGTATACGTCAGAACTCACACCATAATCGTTAGCCAGAATCTGCGCCGCTTCACGAACATGACGCAGGATAGAACCAGAACCTAACAACTGAACTTTACCTTTGCTGCCTTCCAGGCTTTCCAGTTTGTAGATACCTTTACGGATACCTTCTTCTGCACCTTGTGGCATTGCCGGCATGTGGTAGTTTTCGTTCAGCGTGGTGATGTAGTAGTAAATATTCTCTTGTTTCTCACCATACATACGCTCCAAACCGTCATGCATAATCACAGCAACTTCATAAGCAAACGCCGGATCGTAAGAGATGCAGTTAGGGATAGTCAGAGATTGAATGTGGCTATGACCATCTTCGTGTTGCAGACCTTCACCGTTCAGGGTTGTACGACCTGAGGTACCGCCGATCAGGAAGCCACGAGCCTGTTGGTCACCTGCTGCCCAGCACAGGTCGCCAATACGCTGGAACCCGAACATAGAATAGTAGATATAGAACGGAATCATTGGCAGGTTGTTGGTGCTGTAAGAAGTCGCCGCCGCCAACCATGATGAACCTGCACCCAGCTCATTAATACCTTCTTGCAGGATCTGGCCTTTCGCGTCTTCTTTATAGTAAGCAACCTGCTCACGGTCCTGCGGAGTATACTGCTGACCATTAGCGCTGTAGATACCAATCTGACGGAACAGACCTTCCATACCGAAGGTACGCGCTTCGTCGGCAATGATTGGAACCAGACGATCTTTGATTGACTTGTTCTTCAACATCACATTCAGTGCACGAACAAAAGCGATAGTGGTAGAAATCTCTTTGTTTTGTTCTTCCAGCAATGCACCAAAATCTGCCAGCGTTGGCAGTTCCAGCTTTTCTTCAAAGTGAGTACGACGGCTTGGCAAATAACCACCAAGCGCTGCACGACGTTCATGCAGGTATTTGTACTCTTCAGAGTCTTTATCGAAAGTCACATATGGCAGATTTTCGATTTGCTCATCAGCAACAGGGACATTGAAACGATCACGGAAATGGCGAACGCCTTCCATATTCATCTTCTTAACCTGATGAGCGATGTTTTTGCCTTCAGCCGTATCACCCATACCGTAACCTTTGATGGTTTGAGCCAGGATGACGGTTGGTTTTCCGGTGGTTTCCTGCGCTTTTTTCAAGGCAGCAAATACTTTCTTAGGATCGTGACCACCACGGTTTAGCGCCCAAATCTGATCATCAGTCATGTCTTTGACTAATTCGGTCGTTTCTGGGTAACGGCCGAAGAAATGTTCACGGACATAAGCACCATCTTTGGATTTGAACGTCTGGTAATCGCCGTCCAGAGTTTCGTTCATCAGTTGGATCAATTTGCCGCTGGTATCTTTACGCAGCAATTCATCCCAACGCTCACCCCAAAGAACTTTAAGAACCTGCCAACCTGCACCGCTGAAGATACCTTCCAGCTCGTTAACGATTTTGCCATTACCCGTAACTGGGCCATCCAAGCGTTGCAGGTTACAGTTGATAACAAATACCAGATTATCCAGTTTCTCACGGGTTGCGATAGTAATCGCACCTTTGGATTCCGGCTCATCCATTTCACCGTCACCCAAGAATGCGTAAACGGTTTGCTTGGAGGTGTCTTTCAAACCACGGTGTTCCAGATATTTCAGGAACTTAGCTTGGTAGATAGCACCAATTGGCCCCAATCCCATGGAAACCGTCGGGAATTGCCAGAACTCAGGCATCAGTTTTGGATGCGGATAAGAAGACAGACCGTTGCCATGAATTTCCTGACGGAAATTATTCATCTGCTCTTCAGTCAGACGGCCTTCAAGGAAAGCACGTGCGTAGACGCCAGGAGAGATGTGGCCTTGGAAATAAACCAAATCACCGCCGTCATTCTCATTACGGGCACGGAAGAAGTGGTTAAAACAAACTTCATACATGGTTGCTGAAGACTGGAATGAAGCCATATGGCCGCCTAATTCCAGATCTTTTTTAGATGCCCGCAAAACAGCCATCACAGCATTCCAGCGAATAGCAGAGCGAATACGGCGCTCCAGCTCCAGGTTGCCAGGGTAAGCAGGCTCATCCTCAACAGCAATGGTGTTGATATAATCGCGGTTAGCAGCACCTGCCGCAACATTCACGCCACCTTTACGTGCTTCGTTTAATACCTGATCAATCAGGAACTGGGCACGCTCAACACCCTCTTCACGGATGACCGATTCGATCGCCTGTAACCAGTCGCGAGTTTCGATCGGATCCACGTCATTTTTCAAAATGTCTGACATGGTGTATTCCTTATCTGTTATCTGTTTCTAATGATTGTTTTGGAGCCTATCTTCCCGTCATACCCTTTGACGTTCAGCCGGTCATGACTGGAAGATAGGCCCTCACTGTTGTTGCCGCTAGCGCCCTCAGTAAAGGGACTCGACTAGCTATGCAGACGCAGCAAACTTCAGGATCTGCACAGCTAATTTTATTCCGGATGTTGTTGGAGATGCCGCAATGATCGCTCCCGGCGGGTATGCTCACGGCTGAGATCCAATAAAACATCTTCAATAAAGGCTAAATGGCGATGGGAAGCCTCACGGGCTTTCTCTGGTTGTCTCGCCATAATAGCTTCAAAAATTTTCGCTCGATGATCGCTGACTGCTGTCAGCGTTTCCCGACGGGTATACAGAAACTCAAAATTCTGCCGGATATTTTGTTCCAACATAGGTGCCATACAGCGCAATAAATGAAGGATAACCACATTATGTGCCGCTTCGGTAACAACGAGCTGGTATTGCAGAACAGCATCGGACTCAGCATTAACATCACCACTTTGCTGTGCTTGTTGAATAATCAGGTGATGTTCCCGAATGCGTTCAAAATCTTCGTCAGTTCCACGCAATGCCGCGTAATAGGCTGCGACACCTTCCAAAGCATGGCGGGTTTCAAGGAGATCAAACTGAGATTCTGGATGACCAGCCAGTAGTTGTGCCAGTGGATCACTGAAACTTTGCCATAGGTTACTCTGAACAAACGTTCCCCCACCCTGACGGCGAAAGAGAAAACCTTTAGATTCTAACCGTTGAATAGCTTCGCGCAGTGAAGGGCGTGACACATCAAACTGTTTCGCCAACTCACGTTCAGGCGGCAATTTCTCCCCTGGACGTAAAGATCCTTCAAGGATGAGATGCTCGAGACGCTGCTCAATAACATCTGATAATTTTGGTTGGCGGATTTTGCTATAAGCCATATTTACTGTAAGCCAGTTAATGGATAAACATTGCTTCGGTCCCTACCGGAGTCAATTGGTAATACCAATTTAAACTACAGGGCCATAAAAGTAACAAAGTATTCACCAGCTGTCCATAAAGACCTTGAGCTAAATCATAAAAACCTGCAAATTTTAACAATTTTTTTTAAAAATTAGCAAAAATTGATAACTAATAGGTTAATGAATCCTCTGCAATGATATTTTAACCTAATCTTTTGGAACGTATAAATAGATATAATGAATCGTTACAGCAAAGAAATAGTTGAATATTTATTTAAAAAGTATAGATACCAAATCATCATTTGTTGATTTTAAACACAACGACTATTCCATTAGATTATAAATGTAGCTCAAATCAGCAAAACAGAATGGTTAAAACCTGTGATCAGAAAGGAATATTTGCAAAATATGTGAGTAACCACCAGCAAAAGTCCTACATAACTCTTACTGATGGAAAAACGTACTATATTAAAACCAATAGCGGGTTTCTTCATGCCACCCTTTTTTATACATACAGGATGAAATTACCCAACGCCTTGAAGATTCATTTTTATCCCAACGATTAACTTCAGTTTTTGGCACAGTAACGTAATGATTACAAGATTTATCTTCTTCCTTGTCTTCATTTTTGCAGGAAAAACGTTTTGTCTCGAAAGAATGAACAACTTCGCTGGTCCAGTCTGATGGTAATTGAGAATAACCAAGTGCCTTACATTCAGCATAATCCCTGTCTCTTTCATACTGATTTGCGCCTGGTTTTTCCCACGATGTACAACCAGTTAATAAAGTAAATAATATAATTAAAGGAACAATAGTGATTTTTTTTACGGAATTCATAAAAAAATGCCTCAAACAAAACTAAAGAAAATAATCAAGGAAATTAAATTAGAATTTAAAAGTTCCCCTAATACGGTAACTCTTATCTTCAAAAGGTGGCCGTCCACCAGATTGTATAATTTGTCTGTCTTGGATTGATGTGTTTTTATCAAAATCAGGCACAGGATGCGGAGTATTTACGTTGACTTCAGTACCCGAAATTATATCTTTAACATTACATTCAAAATAATCACAGGTTGAAATATAGCCATCAGTAAGCCGTGGCACAGAAGAACATCCTGTAATCACAAATATTGACAATAAAGCAATGAGAAATTTATTCATTCTTAACATCCTTAATTTTCTGTATATATTATAAAAATTTAACTTAAATTAAAACCATATAAAAAGAGAGATCATTTCTTACGATCGAGTAAGTAATATCTACATATGCATTTTATCTTTCTGGCATTCCAAGGGATATCAGAACAATATTTTCCCATAGAGTAAAACATCCCTTCATTACTGGAAAAAATTATCTTTATTGGTGTCCCATGAACACTTAGGAATAATAAGCCAGATAAAAAACATGAAATAAGTGATATTTTAATGCATTTAAAATTAATTAATGTTAAATTCCATCTTACAAGATACAAAAAGGCCCACAGTGACTTAATTAGCTGTTATCCTCTTCATCTTCCACATACTCCAATATATCCCCAGGCTGGCATTGTAAATATTTACAAATTTTTTCCAGCGTATCAATACGGATACCTTTTATCTTCCCATTTTTCAGCAATGATAAATTTTGCTCAGTAATACCGATAATTGCAGCCAGCTCTTTAGACTTCACTTTCCTTTTAGCTAAGAGCACATCCAATCTTATTATAATACTCATGGAGATTCTCAGATAAAATAACGCTGTTCATCGCTTATTTTCTTTGATTCACGCATAATTAAGCTAAATATCAGAAGGAATACACCAAACATAACAATAAACAAAGACTCTGAATTAACGCCAAGCGAGAAACTAAATACGCGTTGTCCTTTTCCTAAATCCACAGATAAGGCCATTCCTTGTAATGTATTAATCACTGGGTAAAGAAACTGCTCCAGAATCATCAAGAAACCAATAATAAATGAACCGGAAATATTACGGTCACTCCATATTTCACCTTTAGCAAATCGAAAAAACAAAATTCCGATTAAGACATAGGAAGCAGTCGATATGACACGAGGTATTGTATCCAACGATATGTAAAGCACTTGGCTTAACAAAGATTGCTTAAATCCCTTTTCAGTCAATGCGGGCATAAGATCACTGTACGCCTGAATAACAGCCTGACGAGTGGTATCACCCCATAATGACCAGGAAACAATATGGAAGCCCATATCAGCAACCGCCATCACAGAAGCAATAATAATAGCCAGAAAGCTAAGAAGCCTGATTCTGGGGTTAGTCACAAACTCCTGTTTACCGCACATAATGTGTCATTCCATTTACATGTTTGACTAAACTTTCGGTAAAGTACTTGAAAACTTATCGTATTACAATAAGTTTTTATCATTAAATAAACAGAACGGCGCCTGGAATGATGTGTAAATCACCGTGATTATAGTTGCCAGATATAATTAATTTATTGATAGAAAAGAAAAAAGGAGCTATTTACACCGCTCCCTTTATAGATAATTAAACTATTGAGACTACAAACAAATCAAACCAATGCGCCATAAATTGTCAGAAAAGCAACAACGACAATGATAGAAAAAGTCACCTTTTTCGCCAGTGTCACCGCGGCAACAGGCGTTAGAATTGAATCAAGATGGGGTTCGCGGCTTAATGAAAACTGAGCAAGCTGGCATACCACTTTATATTGTGAAGTTCTCAAATCGCTAAGAGAGGCAACCCACGCCGGTAAAGCCCGCTCACCATGCCCTAATAAGGCATAAGCAATTCCAGCCAAACGAGCAGGGATCCAGTCCAGCCAGTTCAACAAACTATCAACACCAGATTGCGCGCGCTGAAGTGGCGTACCATATTGTGCCAACCACCCCTGATAAGCTCTTAAGAAACAATATCCCATCAAAGCAACCGGCCCTAATTGACCCGCCACAATCAACCAAAAAATCGGTGCCAAGTAATAACGAAAATTTATCCATAGAAGTGCATTTTGCATCTCCCGTAACTCATTTTCTTTACTGGCATCAGAGGGTAAGCCATGAATGATGGCGAGGCGAGCGAGATGTTCTCTTAATTGCTCCCTGTCCCCCTGATGAACAATACGAAAATATTCACGATAATCATGCCGTAAGCGCCCCGCGCCTATGCATAGTAAACAAATCAACACCCATAAAATCAGCTCAAAGATCCCGAATATAAGATCATCAAGCATTTCAATCAGTAGCCATGTAAGTAGCATGACAGCTAATGTCATCAATAGGCTTTTCCATAATGAAAAAGATTTCATGTTGGTAAAAAATGGTTCAACACGATGATCCAATTGCCAATGTTCACCCATTTTAAACACTCGTTCCCATGCCAACACTAACAACAGTATAAAGAGGGTCATTCTTTCCTACTCCTGCAACAATTGCTGATAATGTATCCAATCGAAATAAGGGCCACCAAACTTCTCTGGAGGCAAACTGATATTATGCGATGGCTGCTCACCTTGTGGCCGCAAATCATGGTGAGGTAAAAAATTTTCCTGACTCCATCAATCCAACTTTCAGCAACCGCACTTTTATTCCTTCAATCTGACGACAAAACCAAGATAGTAGTTGTTCACTACACAACAGGGTAGCATGTTAAGACCATCAATATTGTTATCACTTCCGGAGCTTTTTAATGACAAAACAAAATTACAGTGCAGATCAGCGCCGTGTTGTTCTGATGGAGCGCTTACAGAACGACATTCCTGCCAGTGTAACCCTCGCACTAAAAGAAGATCTGGGTGGCAACACAGATTTCACTTCTGATATTACCGGTCAGTTAATTCCGGCAGGTAAACAAGCCACCGCAATAATTATTACCCGGGAAGAGGGTATTTTCTGTGGGCAACAATGGCTGAATGAAGTTTTCACTCAATTAGGTGACCAAACCTCCATTGAATGGTTGGTAAAAGACAGTGATGTAATTACAGCCAACCAAGAACTCTGTGTATTACGAGGCCCTGCACCTGTATTGCTGACTGGTGAACGCACCGCCCTTAACTTTATTCAAACTCTCTCTGGTGTTGCAACAGAAGTCAGTCATTATGTCCGCCTTCTTGCCGGTTTAAAAACACAGCTACTCGATACCCGTAAGACACTGCCAGGATTACGCACAGCCCTAAAGTATGCGGTACTTTGCGGCGGGGGCAATAATCACCGTCTTGGATTATTTGATGCTTTCCTTATTAAAGAAAACCACATTATTGCCAACGGTTCTATTAAACAGGCAGTAGATAAAGCCCGTTATTCTCACCCTGATGTCCCTGTTGAAGTCGAAGTCGAAACCCTGGATGAACTGATTCTGGCACTGAAAGCCAATGTTGATATTATTATGTTAGATAATTTTACTATTCCAATGATGAAAGAAGCTGTCGCTATTACATCAGGTAAAGCCGCTTTAGAAGTATCAGGTAATATAACCCTGGATACCCTGCGCAGCTATGCCGAAACAGGCATTAACTTCATTTCTGTTGGAGCATTAACCAAACATATCAAAGCATTAGATCTATCTATGCGCTTTCAGTAAACATCAACAATAATATTGATGGTGGTGTAAATCAGCAATCCATAACTAACAGATTTGCGAACACCACCGTAAATATTTCTGAAAACATTGCAATCCAAAAATCTTTTTTCGAGCCAATTCCATAATCTCTATATATTCTATTTTATTTTTTTCCTTTTCCTCCATTATTTATGTCGCAATACAACAACACGGAGAAAAAACATGAGCCAACAACAAGGATTCACATTAATGGAAATTATGGTTGCTATTGCCATTATTTCCATCTTAAGTGCTATTGGTATTCCCAGTTATCAGGGATATATTCAGAAAGCCGCCTTAACAGATATGTTACAAGCTATTGTACCTTACAAATCAGGCATAGAACTTTGCAGTTTTGAAACTGAAGATTTTAAAGGTTGCAATTCAGGGGCAGCATCAATTCCCAATAACCATAATAGCAGATATATTGGAAGTATTTCAGTTAAAGATGGAGAAATCACCATTAATGGTCAGCAAAGCCTGAAAGATATCAGGGTTATTTTGAGTCCGACACAAAAGATACAAACAGGTACGATCAGATGGATTAATAAATGTGAGTCAGCAAGTGTATCATTAAAGAACCGGTGTCAGGAAATATTCAAGTTTTAATTCATCATTCTTATGAACATATATTTACTCAGGAAACAATAATGAACTCACCTTCGGAAACAGAAAATACATTGATGGAAAGAGAAATTCATGATATTTGTCAGCGACATCAATCTGTTGTGATAAAAAAAGATGATAATAAGATAACAATTGCCAGCAGCGAATTACCTAATGATGATTTATTATCAGCATTACGCTTTATTTCCGGACGTATCGTTAATGTAGAGATTTGGCCACGGGCAAAAATTGAATCAGTATTGCACCAAAATATTTCACTCAATCACTTACCCGAGGAGGAGGCATCTTTATTACCCCTCACAACTGATATCAATGCAGATGAGAATGATGCACCAGTCATTCAACTTATTAATCAAACTTTATTAACTGCAATTCAACGGCGTGCATCTGATATTCATTTTGAACCATTCCAGCAAGGTTATCGTATTCGTATCCGGGTTGATGGTGCATTACATCTCTTGTCCTCTCCATCGCCTCAGATGAATGCAAGTATTGCCGCACGTCTTAAGATAATGGCGAAATTGAATATTGCTGAAAAACGACTACCTCAGGATGGACAATTTGATTGGTATGACGCACGGCACAACTACGCTATCCGTATGGCCACCTTGCCAACAATACACGGAGAAAAAGTTGTGCTCAGGATATTAAACACCATGCGGCAACTGTCACTGGATCAATTAGGTATTCCTGATCAATTATTAAATCAGCTCCAACAAAAACTAGGATTACCACAAGGAATGATTTTAGTTACCGGACCAACGGGCAGTGGAAAAACAGTAACTTTATATAGCTGCCTACAATATCTGAATCAGAATAAAAAGAATATTTGCAGTGTAGAAGATCCCGTTGAAATCCCACTTAACGGTATTAATCAGACACAAACGAACAGTAAAATTGAACTCAATTTTGCCAAAGTATTACGGGCATTATTACGGCAGGATCCCGATATCATCATGGTAGGAGAAATTCGTGACAGCGAAACAGCCGAAATCTCAGTAAAAGCAGCACAAACAGGCCATTTAGTGCTCTCTACACTACATACTAATTCTACCGTAGATACATTATCCCGCCTACAAAATCTGGGTATTTCAGGTTATATGGCAGCGTCTTGTATCAAATTAATTATCGCCCAACGGCTTGTCAGAAAATTATGTCTTCATTGTCGCAATCAACAAACAGAAGAAACGATTATTAATATTGGAAATAATTCTTTATTTATCAAGCAATGGCTAGCCGTCGGTTGCGAACATTGTTTTTCCGGCTACTATGGTCGAACCGCTATTTATGAATTTTTGGAAATAACATATGAAATTCAACAAGTATTATCAGAACAGAATCCCCAAAATATAAAGAATATTATTATGACTCAAAGAAAAGATACCTTACTTTCATCGGGTATTTTATTAGTAGAGCAAGGAATCACTACACTGGAAGAAATTTACCAGGTTACAGGGCAGGAAGAGTAATGAAAATTCATTATCTTTATAATTGGCAAGCAATTAACAACAAAGGCGAAATATCAAAAGGTAAATCACTATGTGATAGCCGTAAAGTTTTATATCAGCAACTTCTCCATGCTGGATTGCAACCTTATAATATAAAATGTGAGAAATGGATATTTTACCACCAACAACAGATTGGCTACCGTCTGAACTTTATTCGTCAATTGGCAACACTATTATTATCAGGAATGCCATTATTGAATTGCCTGAATATTCTTATTCGTGAATGTAGCAATCCATTATGGCATTGTGTATTGTCAGATATCAGTAAGAAAATTACACGGGGAGAATCACTCTCCGCCTCATTAAAAAATTATCCATTTCTCTTTCCTCCTTTATTTTGCCAACTCATTGCTGTTGGAGAGCTAACCGGGCAATTAGAAATCTGCTGTCAATTATTGGTTAAACAACAGGAACAACAAGACACATTGCAGAAAAAAATAACAAAAGCACTACGCTATCCTCTGATTATTACTGTTGTTGCCGGTATCATTATTTTATTGATGCTGATTTTTGTCTTACCTGAATTTGAGCATATTTATCATTCATTTGACGCACAACTTCCTCTGCTAACCCGCACTTTATTAATGGCATCAAACTGGCTGATTCAATATGGTGTCTATAGTGCTATTGGGTTAATAGCATTATTTCTATTTTACCTGCAATTACGCCAACACCATACGATATGGATTATCCGTGAGAAAAATCTGATATTACGTTTACCCGTTATTGCAAAATTAATTAGCTGTCAGCAATTAGGGCAACTTTTTCATATTTTGTTTATGACACAAAAAGCCGGCTTGACACTCACCGCAGGGTTAGACAGTGTTATTGCATCAATAAATCACCCGGTCTTTTTAAAAGCGACTAAATTTTTACGAGTCCAAATTAATCAAGGGATACCAATGAGCGAAACACTGAAGCAACAATCTTGTTTTCCTGCATTGTGTCAACAGTTTGTCAGTGTTGGCGAAGAGTCTGGTAATCTGGAACTGTTATTGGGAAATCTTGCCAACTGGTACCAGCAACAAGCATTGGAAATTTCTGATAATATGACTCAGTTACTGGAACCAATACTTATAGTCATAATAGCCGCTATTGTCGGCATACTATTGCTCGCAATGTATTTACCTATTTTTCAGCTGGGTACGGTACTTACTTGAAGTAAAAACGATTCTCTGGTTTTGCCTCTAGGTCATCTGCCCCCTTTCGGTTACAATTCCAAAATACTATCAAGTAATACCCAATAGATTTCAAGTTGCAGCGCGGCGGCAAGTGAACGCATCCCCAGGAGCATAGATAACGATGTGACTGGGGTAAGTGAACGCAGCCAACAAAGCAGCAACTTGAAAGATGAAGGGTAAATATGTAAGGGATAGGATGACTTATATTATTGCACTCACAGGTGGGATTGGCAGCGGTAAAACCACTATCGCCAACGCTTTTGCAGCTCTCGGTGTTCCTCTTGTTGATGCAGATATTATTGCCAGAGAAGTCGTTGCACCTGGAACGTCTGCTTTACAAGCCATCACAGAACACTTTGGTCATGACATATTGATACCGGATGGTAGCCTTAACCGAGCACTGTTACGCCAGAAAATATTCACAAATAAACAAGAAAAACAATGGATTAACCAACTTCTTCATCCTCTGATACATCAAGAAACCAGACGGCAATTAGAACAGATAATTGCACCTTATGTTATTTGGGTTATTCCATTATTAGTCGAAAATAATTTGGGGCATCTGGCAGATCGGATCCTGGTCGTTGACTCACTACCTGAAGTACAAATTAGCCGGGTAGCCACCCGTGATGGTATCAGCTATCAACAAGTCGAAAATATTTTGGCTGCACAAGCATCCCGTAGTGAAAGACTGGCTTATGCCGATGATGTTATCTCAAATCATGATAGCGCACAGACAATTGCTCCTCGTGTTACCGAACTACATCAACAATATTTAAGATTAGCTGAATCAGCCAGACAGGATAATCATGATGAGTGACACAACTTCTACAATCATTTTTGAACACCCACTGAATGAAAAGATGCGATCATGGTTGCGAATTGAATCCTCCTTGCAACAACTCACCAGCCAACGCTATTTAGACTCGCTGGCAAGCAGCCTCGCTTTCTTCCGCACAGTTGCTGAACTACTTGAAGTTCTGGAACGCGGGGAGGTGCGCTCAGAATTGTTAAAAGAATTAGAACGCCAACAGGCAAAATTAAAACAATGGGCTGAAATACCTGATGTTGATGTTAACATCGTCAATAGTTTCAGATTAAAATTGAAAGAGCGGGCTGCTGCATTAAGCAAAGCGCCACGGTTGGGGCAATCCCTTAAAGAAGATAAAATTATCAGTATGGTGCGTCAGCGCCTCAGCATTCCAAGTGGTTGTTGTGGTTTTGATCTACCCACCTTGCATTTATGGCTTCACTTGCCGCAATCAGAAAGAGATAAAATAGTTTCATTCTGGATTGATAGCTTGTTACCACTCCAGCAAGCATTGGAAAGTATTTTAGAATTAATCCGCCAATCGGCTATTTTCCGTTCAGAGATCAGTAAAAATGGTTTTCATCAGGATACAGCAGAAGGGGCAGATTTACTGAGGTTACGTTTGCCATTAAAACCTTTACTATTTCCTCAAATTTCTGGTCACAAGACCCGCTTTGCTATCCGTTTTTTACCATTAGATAATGAACAAGGATCCGTACCTGTTCATTTACCATTTGAATTAGCATGCTGCTAACATGACAAGCCAGTTATCAGGAGAGTGATTATGTCTGAATTATTAACGATTGAATGTCCAACATGTAGTAAGACCGTAGTTTGGGGAGAAATAAGTCCATACCGCCCATTTTGTAGTAAACGTTGCCAGTTAATTGATTTAGGCGAGTGGGCAAGTGAAGAGAAACGGATACCAAGCCAAAGTGAAAACTCCGATAGTGACGATTGGAGTGAACAACCGGAACAATAATAAATAGCCGCGTTAATCATAATGCGGCTATTTGCAATTTAAGCAGTAAGTAATGCAACAATGCTGCGATTAGCAGGTGGAAACTCGTCAGCAATTAAATCTTTCTGTAATACCCATCGGGAAAGTTGTCCCTCTTTGCCGAAAGGTTCATTCTCCCATCCATCCACCAAGAAGAAATACAGGGTAATCAGCCTGTCAGGAAAATCATGTTCAACCGTTTTTACCAATTCATAATGAGTAGCGGTAATACCAACTTCTTCCTGCAACTCACGCACTAAAGCCTGTTCAGATGTTTCCTCTTTCTCGACTTTCCCGCCAGGAAATTCCCAAAAGCCGCCCATATGAGTATCGACATGACGCTGAGTAATAAAAATTTCATGCTGTGAGTTTCTGATAATCCCAGCGGCTATATGTAGGTGTCTTTTTTCCATATTACTATTATCTTCATTTATTCGTTTCGGTTGCTAAGCAACCAACAATCAAGGTTCATATCTAAAGTCACCCGCTTAAAGCTAACAGTAAAAAGGCGGTTTCCCGCCTTTTTATCATTACTGCAAGCGACCATGGCAATGTTTATACTTTTTACCCGACTCACAAGGACAAGGATCATTACGACCCACTTTACGGGCACCACTGGCAATCTGAGCTTCTGTTTTAGACATCAAAGCGCCTTTTTCCACTTCGTGGCTTAATTGCTGTTGTCTTGCCAAACGTTCAGCTTCCGCACGACGTTGCTGCTCCAGAGCCTCAACTTCTTCCGGTAATCTCACTTGAACTTTGCTCAATGTGCTAATCACTTCATATTTCAGCGACTCCAGCATGTTTGCAAACATGGCGAAAGATTCTCGTTTATATTCCTGTTTTGGATCTTTCTGAGCATAACCACGCAGGTGGATACCTTGACGCAGGTAATCCATTGCTGCCAGATGCTCTTTCCACAACATATCCAGCGTCTGCAACATGATACCTTTTTCGAAGTTACGCATCATTTCAGTGCTGACAACTTCTTCTTTACGTTTATAGATTTCAACAGCCTGTTCAAGGATACGCTCACGTAAAGTTTCTTCGTGTAGATCAGGCTCTTTATCCAGCCACTCTTTGATCGGTAGCTCCAGATCAAAATCAGCCATTAAACGCTGCTGCAAACCTTCTACATTCCACATCTCTTCCAAAGATTGAGGCGGAATATAAGCATCAATGGTTGCTTTAAATACATCTTCACGAATACTGCTAATAGTTTCACTAACATCACTGACATCCAGCAAATCGTTACGTTGAGCATAAATAGCACGACGCTGATCGTTAGCAACATCATCATATTCCAGCAATTGCTTGCGTATATCGAAGTTACGGCTTTCAACTTTGCGTTGAGCGTTGGCGATAGCTTTGGTTACCCATGGATGCTCAATCGCCTCGCCGGGTTTCATACCCAGTTTACGCATCATGCCAGTGACACGATCAGATGCAAAAATACGCATCAGTGAATCTTCCATTGACAAATAGAAACGGGATGAGCCAGCATCTCCTTGACGACCAGAACGTCCACGTAACTGATTATCGATACGACGGGATTCATGACGCTCGGTACCAATAATGTGCAAACCACCCGCCGCCAGAACGATATCATGGCGCTCCTGCCATGCAGCTTTAATCTCTTCAATCTGAGCTTCTGTTGGTTCCGTCAATTTAGCAATTTCTGCCTGCCAACTGCCACCCAGCACAATATCTGTACCACGACCAGCCATGTTAGTCGCAATAGTTACCGCACTCGCCTGACCCGCCTGAGCAATAATATCCGCTTCCATTGCGTGGAATTTAGCGTTAAGCACGCTGTGCTCAATACCGGCTTTAGTCAGCTCACGGGAAACCAGTTCAGATTTTTCAATAGAAATCGTTCCCACCAATACTGGCTGCCCCTTACTGGTACATTCGCGGATATCTTCAATGATAGCATCAATTTTTTCAGCTTCGGTCATATACACCAGATCCGGCAAATCACTGCGGATCATTGGGCGGTTTGTCGGCACTACAATGGTATCAAGCTTATAAATGGAGCTGAATTCAAATGCTTCGGTATCGGCCGTACCGGTCATGCCAGCCAGTTTTTCATACAAACGGAAGTAGTTTTGGAAAGTAATCGAAGCCAGAGTTTGGTTTTCATTCTGAATTTCTACACCTTCTTTAGCTTCGACAGCCTGATGCAATCCATCAGACCAGCGACGCCCCTGCATAGTACGGCCAGTATGTTCATCGACAATAATGACTTCACCCTCTTTCACAATGTAGTCAACATCACGAGTAAACAGAGCATGGGCACGCAGGGCAGCAGTAACATGGTGCATCAACATGATGTTAGTGGGGGAATACAGAGATTCACCTTCTTCCATCAATTTCGCTTCCACTAACAATTGCTCAACCAGAACCAGACCGCGTTCTGTCAAGTTAACCTGACGGGATTTTTCATCAACAGAAAAGTGGCCTTCTCCCTGGAAAGTATCTGAATCTTCTTTTTCCTGGCGAATCAGTTTAGGGATCAGCTTATTAACCTTGATATAAAGTTCAGAGCTGTCTTCAGCCGGGCCGGAAATAATCAATGGGGTACGCGCTTCGTCAATCAGAATGGAGTCAACCTCATCCACCAGCGCATAATGCAATTTACGCTGAACACGCTCTTCCGGGCTAAATGCCATATTGTCACGAAGATAGTCAAAGCCATATTCGTTGTTTGTGCCGTAGGTAATATCCGCTGCATATGCTTCGCGTTTAGCGGGTGCGGGCATACCTGGCAGGTTGATACCCACGCTCAACCCCAGAAATTCAAACAATGGACGGTTATTTTCAGCGTCACGTTGTGCCAGATAATCATTCACGGTGACTACGTGAACACCGCGCCCAGTTAGCGCATTCAAATAAGCTGGCAAAGTTGCTGTGAGCGTTTTACCTTCACCGGTACGCATCTCAGCAATACAACGCTCATTCAGAACCATGCCACCCAGTAGCTGAACGTCAAAATGACGCATAGCAAACACACGCTTACTCGCTTCGCGTACTGTTGCAAATGCTTCAGGTAACAAATCTTCCAGCGACTCACCCTTTTCCAAACGAGCTCGGAATTCGACTGTTTTACCCTTCAACTCTTCATCAGATAATTTTTCAAATTCGGGTTCCATGTGGTTGATGACATCAACAATTTTACGCATGCGACGCAGTGTACGATCATTACGACTACCAAAAACCTTAGTTAATAATTTAATCAGCATAGTTAATTACATCTCAGATAAGGCCGTTATCTCGCAGCCAGCAAATAGTTATTTATTTCGGAATTTGTAAAAAAAAAGATTCAGAGGTAAGCAGCAGGGCCTGCACGAATACCTTGAGCTTTGGCAATCCAAAACACTTGGGTATGAGAAGATTGTGGTGCAACAGTCAGAAACTGTATATTTGAAACCGGCTCAGGTGGCACAGGTTCCCTAATTAACAATGCATTCAGTGTTTCCAACACAAGCTGCTGAATACTGGAAGAGCTTAACCGGGTACTTTGTTTTGCTGTTTCATGACTCATAGGCTGGGAAACAGAAAAAGCAAAAGAAAGCTGCCGGATAACATTGCGTACAGCATGTTGTTGCCAGTAATTAATACCACTGGCAGGCTGACGTTGAACACTTTGTAATGAAAACAGGTTATCAAACGCCGATAGAGCCTGATTTTGCCAACTCTGGCTGGATGACGTATTAGCTTGTGGAATATTATCCGTAACACCCGCAAAAATGGAAGGAACGCCAATACTTGCCGCAACCACCCCTAATAACAGATGTGACCAGAAATAACGTCTGCCAAATTGTCGCCAAAGATTTAGAATACCCATTAATCCTTCATCATATCGGAGCTATTTTTATTATGCGCGATAGCCGCCCACAATCATTAGATGTTCTTTTTGAAGACGCCGCTGCCGTTGAGAAAAACCCGCTACATGTTATCCAGCAACGTGCCGTCGCTTTGTTAAAACTTAACCGTGCCGTTACCAGCCTGCTTCCCGCACAGTTACATCCATGGTGCAGAGTCGCCAATTATCGCAAACAAATTCTGGTACTGGAAGCAGGAAACGCCAGTTGGATGACCAGATTACGTTACGAGCTGCCAACGTTACTCTCTGCGTTAAGAAGCGAAATTCTACCATCATTGTCTTCCATCGACATCAGGATTAATCCATCACTAATGATTAAGCATAACAATAGTGTGCAGAGCTTCGCAAAAACAACGAGTGGCAATCACAAAACCTTACCGGTACGTCAGTTAAGCCAGGAAAGCGCTAATGAACTAATTATATTAGCGAATCGTAGTCCCAAGAAGCTGAAGGAAAGATTAGAGCGATTAGCTGCACTGGCCGGAGAGAGTGCCAGCACAGCTAAGAAGAAATGCTAACGCTGAGTAAAGAACATCAGCGAGAGCCCAATCACTGATAACATAACTCACTGAGATGCATCATTGAGTTATTCTCTGGCACACTAAAACGTTATGCCATTACAGTCGATGGAGCACGAAAAGCCAGCGGCATTTCAGCTTCATCTTCGAAAGTGATGAGTTCCCATGCACTTTCTTGAGCCAAAACTGCTTGCAGCAGTTTATTGTTCAGCGCGTGACCAGATTTGAACGCAGTAAATGCGCCAATGATGTTATAGCCACACATAAACAGATCACCGATTGCATCTAGCATTTTATGACGGACAAATTCGTCTTCAAAACGCAAGCCATCTTCATTAAGTACGCGATAATCATCAACAACAATCGCACAATCAAAGCTGCCGCCTAAACATAAGCCTTTAGATTGTAAGTACTCAATATCACGCATAAAGCCGAAAGTACGCGCACGACTGATTTGGCGAACAAACGCTTCCGCTGAAAAATCCAGACAGTAACGTTGAGAACTTGAATCAATCGCAGGGTGATTAAAGTCAATAGTGAAATCCAGACTGAAACCATTATAAGGTGTCATCTCAGCCCACTTATCGCCCTCTTGCACACGCACAGCTTCTTTAATGCGCAGGAATTTTTTAGATGTGTTCAGCTCTTCAATACCCGCATCCAATAGCAGGAAGACAAACGGGCTGGCACTGCCATCCATAATAGGAATTTCTGGCGCGTCAACTTCGATAATAATATTATCAATACCCAGCCCTGCAAGCGCTGCATTCAGGTGCTCAACCGTTGAGATTCGCACGTCATGCTCATTTACCAGACAAGTACAGAGCATAGTATCACGCACGGATTTTGCATCTGCCGGAAAATCAACCGGTGGATTCAAGTCAGTGCGGCGATAGATGACCCCGGTGTTAGCCGGTGCTGGGCGCATTGTCAGCGTGACTTTCTTACCGGTGTGCAAACCGACGCCAGTCGCCTGAACAATACGTTTAAGTGTCCTTTGTTTGATCATCATTTTATCTCGCAATGTTATCCATCCTGCCAACCACTATACACTATGGCTGGCGGGGAAGTTTAGCACAAAAAGCGGAGAATCCAATTTTTTAGCTATTAATCGGCCTGTTTACGCAAAAATGCAGGAATATCCAAGTAATCGGGCTCCTTGCTGGTTTGTGCGCTTTGGTCATTCACCACTTTTGCAGCGGGTTTATTTTCTTCTGACAGCGAAGACATACCGCCGGATATTTGCTGATGACGGTGTTCCATTACGCTTGACTGAGAGGTTTTATTGGTAACCAGCGTAATTTCAGGGCGCTTATCCATACCAATACCGGTGGCAACCACGGTCACACGCAACTCATCATTCATGTCTGGATCCAGAGAAGTACCGATAACGACGGTTGCATTATCCGATGCAAATGCCCGAATAGTGTTACCCACTGTTTCAAACTCATCCAAACGCAGATCAAAGCCAGCCGTAATGTTAACCAGAACACCACGAGCACCTGACAAGTCGATATCTTCCAGCAGTGGGCTGGAAATCGCCATTTCAGCAGCTTCTTCTGCCCGGTCTTCACCCTGTGCAATACCCGAACCCATCATCGCGTAGCCCATTTCGGACATCACGGTACGCACGTCAGCAAAGTCAACGTTCATCAGACCCGGACGTGTGATCAGTTCAGCAATACCCTGAACCGCCCCTTTCAAGACGTCATTCGCTGCCCCGAAAGCATCCAATAGTGAAATGCCGCGGCCAAGAACTTTCAGCAGTTTGTCATTAGGAATGGTAATCAATGAATCCACATGTTTGGATAGTTCAGTGATCCCTTGTTCAGCAAACGCCATACGTTTCTTACCTTCAAAATTGAAAGGCTTGGTAACGACGGCAACAGTCAAAATCCCAAGTTCTTTTGCGATTTCAGCTACCACAGGTGCTGCGCCAGTGCCAGTACCACCGCCCATACCCGCAGCGATAAATACCATATCCGCACCATCAAGAGCAGTGCGCAATGCATCACGATCTTCTTGCGCAGCAGTACGACCAACCTCCGGGTTTGCACCAGCCCCCAGACCTTTAGTAATACCATTACCAATCTGGATAGTCTGGCCGACAGCAGTTTTACGCAATGCCTGAGCATCCGTATTTACTGCAAAGAATTCAACACCTTCGATGCGCTCACGCACCATGTGCTCAACAGCGTTACCGCCGCCACCGCCGACGCCGATGACTTTAATCACCGCGTCATTGGTTAATTCTATTGGTTCAAACATAGTTTCTCTCCGCTTTGTGCCTTTATATCGAGACCAAAAAACAGATGCAGTCTCTGCATAAAATTAAAACTCTTTTTTCAGCCAGCTACTGACTTTTTTAAACCAGCGACTCACTGAAGCATGTTTTTCAATATCCGCATCACCATTAAGGTGAGAGGCTTTTCCGTAATGCAGCAACCCTACCGCTGTTGAATAATAGGGTTCCTGCGCATAGTCCGTCAGACCAGTAATATTAAGAGGTTGACCAATACGCACCTGAGCGTGGAATACACGCTGGGCACATTCAGCCAAACCATCAATCTGAGCACCACCACCGGTCAGGACAATACCCGCAGCCAGATGGTGTTTAACACCCTGCTGGCGTAACTGTTCCTGCAATCGCAGGATTTCATCATTCACTAAATTCAGTAATTCGATGTAACGCGGCTCAATGACCTCAGCCAGCGTCTGGCGCTGTAAGCTACGTGGTGGACGCCCACCGACACTTGGTACCTCCACACTTTCATCTTTGCTGACCAACGAACCTAGCGCGCAGCCGTGGCGTACTTTTATCGTTTCTGCATCGCTTGGTGGAGTACCAAAGGCATAAGCAATATCGCTGGTGACGACGTTACCGGCATAAGGGATGACTTTGGTATGACGCAGTGCTCCGCCGGTATACACTGCAATATCCATCGTCCCGCCGCCAATATCTACCACACAAACACCCAGTTCACGCTCGTCTTCAGTCAAAACAGCATAGCTGGCAGCCAGCCCGGAAAAAATAAGCTGGTCGACTTTCAAACCACAGCGTTCAACGGCTTTTGCAATATTTTTTGCCATATCATTATGGCAGGTAATCAAGTGAACTTTCGCCTGCATACGCACGCCGGAAAGCCCCACCGGATTTTTAATGCCTTCCTGATAATCGATAGCATATTCTTGAGGAATAACATGCAGTATCCGGTATTCATCACGTACACGAACGGATTTGGCAGTGTGAACAACATTGTCTACATCTTCCTGGGTGACTTCCTCTTCAGAAATAGGAACCATCCCGATTTCATTCTGACAACTGATATGTTTTCCAGATAACGCCAGATAAACAGAAGAAATTTGACAATCCGCCATTAATTCAGCCTGATCGATAGCCCGCTGCACACATTTGACAACCGACTCCAGGTCGTTTACACCGCCTTTATCCATACCGCGGGATGGACAGCTCCCCACCCCGATAATATTAACCATACCATCGGGCAGAATTTCACCAACAAGGGCAGATACCTTTGCTGTGCCAATTTCAAGGCCAACTACTAATTTTCTGTCCGTCGATTTGATCATTGTTGTTCTGCCTGCCTCTATATTATTGCCAGTAACTGTTTATTGCCCATTGACCCGGGCATTAGGAACATCAATTGGTAAAGGTGCCCAACCTACCGCGGCACCACTGTCATAACGCAAATCCACATAATCTACTCTTTTCTCTGTGTTCTGCTGTAGCAGCGGATAAAGCTCGATAAAACGTTTAATACGTCCTGTTGTATCCATTCTTCCCAGCTTCAGCCGGATATCATTATCCAGTGTCAGTTGCCAGGAACGACGCGCAGTCATTGCCGCCACTTTCAATTTCAGTTTATTGGCAGCAAGAAGTTTAGCCATAGCGAGGTAGCCATCAAGTACCTCTTTCTCGCTGCCTTGTGGACCATAAAGCATCGGAAAATTGCCTTTAGCTCCCCATTCAGCTGGTATACTGAATACCAGCCCTTCAGCATCCAGCATCTGTGAATCGTTCCAACGCGCATAAGGAACATATTCTACCAGATGAATTCTCAGTTCATCAGGCCACTGTTTACGAACAGTGACTTGTCTTATCCACGGCATCCGTTCAATATGTTGCTGAATAATATTCACATCCTGCGTCATGAAAGTTCCCGGTTGCCCTAATGACAAAATTGCCTGCCGGATATCATCGTTGGTAGTGTAATGACGCTTACCTGTTACCACCAGTTTTGAAATAGGCAATCTATTAGCATCTTTCATCCAGTTCAGGACGGCCAAGCCACCCCAAATAATGGTCCCAAGTACCATCAGAAAGAAAATAAGCCCAGCCAAATAAGAGCCGTTACTGGGGCGGGAACTGTTATTTTCGTTATCCCGCTCCCTCACTTTCAGGGCCGCTTGAGACATATCAATCAGCCAACTCCAGAATCTTTGCCACCAACTGTGAAAAATTTAACCCGGCCTGACGCGCCGCCATCGGCACCAAACTATGGCTGGTCATCCCTGGAGAAGTATTCACCTCCAGCAGATAGAAACCGCCATCAGTATCCATCATGATATCCACCCGTCCCCAACCGCTGCATCCAACTGATTGATAAGCTTTAAGTGCTATTTCTGTCAGTTGTTGCTCTTTTTCATCATTTAAGCCGCTTGGACAAAAATACTTTGTTTCTTCAGACAGATATTTTGCATCATAGTCATAAAAAACAGCAGCGGGTTGAATACGAATAGAAGGTAAAGCCGTATCACCGAGGATAGCTACCGTGTATTCCGGGCCGTACAGCCATTTTTCTACCAGCAAGTCAGTGTCATAATGAAATGCTGCTTCCAGAGCACCACGCAACTCTGAAATCTCATTCACCTTAGTCATTCCAACACTGGAACCTTCCAGACTTGGCTTAACAATTAATGGCAAACCTAAATCGGCTACATACTCTTTGAGTTGCAAATCAGTAAATTGTTCAAATTGCTTAGAATTAATTGGAACATAAGGTGAAACAGTTAGCCCGATCCCCTGCCATAACTGTTTTGTCCGTAATTTATCCATCGATAATGCAGAAGCCATCACGCCACTACCGGTATAAGGCAACTGCAAAAATTCTAAGACACCTTGCAAAGTACCATCTTCCCCACCTCGCCCATGAAGCGCGATAAAGACTTTCTCAAATCCCGCCTCTTTCAACTGAGTTACAGGAAAGTCCTTTGTATCAACCGGATGTGCATTAATACCTGCTTCTTTCAATCCAGCCAGCACGGCTTGTCCCGATAACAGTGAAACTTCACGTTCAGCGGAAGTTCCTCCCAACAGTACCGCGACTTTCTCAGCCATTGTGTTTTTCCTCATTCAAAGATGGCTGCAATTTTGTTTCAGCCAGATTACGCGCTATTTTGCCTATATTGCCGGCACCCTGAACCAGAACTAAATCATTACCGTCCAGTACCTGTGCCAAGACAGCAGCCACCTTTTCCGGATCAGATACCAGAATTGGATCCAACTTACCGCGGCTACGGATTGTACGGCACAACGAACGGCTGTCCGCCCCTGGAATAACGGCTTCGCCAGCAGAGTAAACATCCAGCATCAGTAATACATCTACCTGATTCAATACATTGGCAAAGTCATCGTACAGATCACGAGTCCGGGTATAACGATGAGGCTGAAATACCATCACAATACGTTTATCCGGCCAGCCAGCACGGGCAGCTTTAACGGTTGCATCCACTTCCGTTGGATGATGACCATAATCATCAACCAGCATTGCACTGCCCTCTTTGCCATTAACATGTTCCAGAGAAAAATTCCCCAGAAAATCAAAACGACGCCCGGTTCCCTGAAAATCCGCCAACGCAGCCAGAATATGACTGCCAGAAATGCCTTCCTCAGTCGCAACAGCGACTGCTGCCGCTGCATTCAGCGCATTATGGCGGCCCGGTGCATTCAATACGACCTTCAGATCAGCCATATCTTGACGGCTGACAGTAAAATACCCCTGTGCACCTTTTTGCTCATAGTGAGTAATACGTACGTCTGCTTCCTCACTAAAGCCATAAGTCGTGATATAGCGTCCCACGCGAGAGATTAACTCTTTGACAACTGGATCATCAATGCACATCACCGCACGCCCGTAGAAAGGCAGGTTATGCAGGAAGTTAATAAATGTCTGTTTCAGGTTTTCAAAGTCACCATGATAGGTATCCATATGGTCCGCTTCGATATTCGTAATTACCGCCACCATCGGTTGTAAATGCAGGAAAGAAGCATCACTTTCATCAGCTTCCGCAATTAAATAGCGGCTGCTGCCAAGACGGGCATGTGTTCCTGCGGCTTTAACTAAACCACCATTAACAAAAGTGGGATCTAAGCCAGCCTGTGCATAGATGCTGGAAATCATCGCTGTTGTTGTTGTTTTGCCGTGAGTACCGGCAATAGCAATACCATGACGGTAGCGCATCAGTTCTGCCAGCATCTCTGCTCTGCGAATGACCGGGATTCGGGCTTCACGCGCAGCAATAATTTCCGGGTTATCCGCCTGTATTGCGGTTGAAGCCACAACAACACTGGCATCCAGTACATTTTCAGGACGATGGTTAAAGTAAATCTGAGCGCCCAGTTTAGTGAGTTGCCGAGTTATCGGATTTGGCGCCAAATCAGATCCACTAATCTGATAACCTTCATTAGCCAACACTTCGGCGATCCCCCCCATGCCAGCACCACCAATGCCGACAAAGTGGATATGCCTGACTTTTCTCATCTCAGGCACGAAAGCTCTTAATTTCGCCAATTGTTGTGTATTCACGTTTTTTTCTTCACTGTATGGGTTTACTTCACCGTCCTGTTTAAGACGATCTGAATCACTTTTTCGCTGCATTGATTAATGCCGCCGATACTCGCTCAGTGGCATCAACAATTGCTGCTGAACGGGCTTTCTCTGCCATTTTCAACAATTGTGGACGTTGCCACTGAATTAATAATTCGATTACTGCATCAACCGTAAATTGGGGTTGTTCCAGTATTTTTGCCGCGCCAGCCTTTTCCAGTGGTAACGCATTCCAGTATTGCTGGCGATCTTTATGCTGAAATGGGACAAAAATTCCAGGTAATCCAGCCGCTGCCATTTCGCTGACCGTCAACGCGCCAGAACGGCAAATCACCAGATCAGCCCAAGCATAAGCTTGCGCCATATCATCAATAAATTCAGTAATCTTATGTTCGCATTTAACTGAATTGTTATAGGCATTCCGGACACTTTCTTCAGCCCCTTTACCTGTCTGATGCCAAACTGTAATTTTATCACCCATACGGGCAGCAACTTCAGGCATTGTCTGGTTCAGAATTCTTGCTCCCTGGCTGCCACCAACAACCAAAATCCGAATTGGGCCTTCACGCTCTGCCAAACGTTGCTCAGGTGTGGGTAATGCCAGCACATCTTCGCGAACAGGGTTCCCAACAACAGGTGCTTTTGGGAACGCACCGGGAAATGCCTGTAAAACCGTTGTCGCAATTTTCGCCAACCACCGGTTTGTCAGCCCGGCAATACCATTCTGTTCATGCAGGACAACCGGAACACCACACATCCACGCAGCAATACCACCCGGACCAGAAACATATCCCCCCATTCCGAGCACAACATCTGGCTGATAACGACGTATAATCGCCTTTGCCTGACGAATTGCTTTGAAAATTCGTGCCGGAGCGACTAACAGTGCTTTGATCCCTTTACCACGCAGGCCAGAAATCTGAATAAATTCAATCTCAATGCCATGTTTTGGCACTAAATCGGCTTCCATACGATCTGCTGTTCCCAGCCAGCAAACTTCCCAGCCCTGATCTTTTAAATGATGAGCCACAGCCAGACCCGGAAAGACATGCCCTCCGGTTCCACCTGCCATCACCATCAAACGTCGGGTTTTGCCACTCATCGTGGACTCCTTACAAACGCCTGTGCTTTTGCCAAGCGTGTTTCAAAATCAATTCTTAATAGCAATACGATAGCTGTCGACATAATCAGCAAACTTGAGCCACCGTAACTAATCAGAGGTAAAGTCAGCCCTTTAGTCGGCAGCATACCCGCAGCTGCTCCAACGTTAACCAGAGCCTGAAAACTGAACCAGATACCAACCGAACACGCCAGAAAACCGGAAAAACGCTGATCCATCTGCAATGCGCGACGACCGATAGTCATCGCGCGAAAAGCGACGAAGAATATCATTAACAACACAAAAACCACACCTACGTAACCTAATTCTTCTGCCAAAACAGAGAAAATAAAGTCAGTATGTGCTTCCGGCAGGTATGCCAGCTTCTGTACTGAATTTCCTAACCCTTGCCCTAAAAACTCCCCACGCCCAAAAGCCATCAAAGATTGCGTTAACTGATAACCTTTGCCATAAGGATCTTCCCAGGGATCCAGAAAGGAAGTGACCCGGCGTATACGGTAAGGTTCAGCAATAATCAGCAAAACTACCGCGAATACCCCTGAACCAATAATCGCCAGAAACTGCCATAGTTTTGCTCCCGCCAGAAATAACATGGCTAATGTTGTTACAAACAGCACGACCACAGTTCCCAGGTCAGGTTGGGCCAAAAGTAATACGGCCAACACAACCATCACACCCATTGGCTTACAGAATCCCCAGAAGTTATTCCGTACTTCTTCTACTTTGCGCACCAAATAACTGGCGAGATAACAAAACAAAGAAAGTTTCGATAATTCAGCAGGCTGAATTCTCAAAGGCCCAAGGGCAATCCAACGCGATGCACCGTTTACTGAGCTTCCTACCACCAGCACAACCAGCAGCAGAATAACGGAAATAAGCAGCATCAGGTTGCTATAGCGCTGCCAGAAATCCATCGGAATACGCAATGTGATTAATGACAACCCGAAAGCCAGCAACAGATAAATCGCATCACGTTTGGCAAACAGAAAAGGATCTTCTGCAAGACGCTGCCCAACCGGCATTGACGCTGAAGTCACCATGACAAAGCCGATAATCCCCAATCCGAGTGTCAGCCAAACCAGTGTGCGATCGTATAACACCATATTGGTGACATCAGTTTCACGACCACCAATAACCCAGTCTTTTAACCTACTGAACCCCGGAATAGACATCAGCCCAACTCCTCTGCCAAACGGGCAAACTCATGACCGCGCTGTTCAAAATTACGAAACTGATCAAGGCTTGCACAAGCGGGAGATAACAGCACCATGTCGCCAGCAACTAATCGCGGTGCAATATCACGTATCGCCTGTTCCATCGTTTCAGTCAATGTCGCCATTTCTGGACGGAGTTGCGCCAGTCGTTTCCCATCACGGCCAAAGCAGTAAAGCCGAACTTTATTTCCACTAAGGAAAGGCTTGAGCGGAGAAAAGTCTGCTGATTTACCATCTCCGCCCAACAACAAATAAAGAGTACCATCCAGCTTCAGGCCATTAAGCGCCGCTTCTGTACTGCCAACATTGGTCGCTTTAGAATCGTTAATCCAGCGCACTCCATTCTTCATATGGACAAGTTGGAAACGATGGTCAAGCCCCGGATAAACTTTCAATGCCGCTAAACTGGCTTTACGGGGGATCCCAACCGCATCGGCTAACGCCAGTGCAGCCAATCCATTTACGTAGTTATGCCGCCCTGTCAGTTTGATTTCATTTGTCGCCAACAGTGATTGGTTGTGAACTTTTAAAAGTGCATTTTCACTATCAAGCTGGTAGTCGCCACACTCGACACCAAAGCTGATACAACGGCTGTCCATACCCGTTTCAGGTAATGTCAGAGCATCCTGAGCATTCACAACGCATCTCTTCGCCTGGTGATAAACTCTCAATTTAGCTGCCCGGTACTGAGATAAACCCTGCGGATAGCGGTCCATATGGTCTTCCGTCACATTAAGCACAGCCGCCGCCGCGGCTTTCAGGCTATATGTGGTTTCCAACTGGAAACTGGAAAGTTCTAAGACATAAAGCTGACAGGATTTTTTCAATAATTCTAATGCAGGAAGGCCAATATTACCGCCTACCCCCACCTGCCAATTAGCTGCTTTCGCCATTTCACCAACCAGGCTGGTGACAGTACTTTTGCCATTAGAACCTGTAATTGCGACTATTGGTGCTGTTGCTTCACGACAAAACAACTCGATATCGCCGACAATTTCAATGCCTGCATTAGCCGCAGCCTGCAACTCGACTGTTGTCAGAGCAATCCCGGGGCTTGCAACAATCAAGTCAGCATCCATCAACCAGTCAGCATTCAGGCTTCCACTATGACACTCAATATCATCAGGTAATTTATCTCTGCCAGGCGGTGTTGAACGGGTATCCATCACACGGGGGATCACCCCGCGCGCCATAAAAAAGTCAACACAGGAGAGACCGGTCAGCCCCAACCCGATAATGACGATTTTTTTACCCAAATAATCTGCCATGATTAACGTACCTTCAATGTTGCCAGGCCAATCAGCACTAACATCAGAGAAATAATCCAAAAACGCACGATAACGCGCGGTTCCGGCCAGCCTTTCAATTCATAATGATGGTGAATAGGCGCCATACGGAAAATACGTTGTCCACGCAGTTTAAAAGAACCCACCTGCAAGATAACTGACAGGGTTTCTACCACGAATACACCGCCCATAATTACCAGCAAAAATTCCTGACGCAGCAACACAGCAATGGTCCCAAGCGCACCACCTAAAGCCAAAGAACCCACATCACCCATGAAAACCTGAGCCGGATAAGTGTTGAACCACAGGAAACCTAATCCAGCGCCAACAATCGCAGTACAGACGATAACCAGTTCACCCGCATGGCTCAGGTAAGGAATATGCAGATAGCTGGCAAAATTGACGTTACCTGTTGCCCAGGCCACCAGGGCAAAACCAGCCGCAACAAAAACAGTTGGCATAATTGCCAACCCATCCAACCCATCAGTCAGATTCACCGCGTTGCTGGTTCCGACAATCACGAAGTAGGCCAACAGAATGTAAAGCACACCCAGTTGCGGCATCACATCTTTAAAGAATGGCACGACTAATTGTGTTGCCGGGGTATCTTTCCCGACACTGTACATCGCAAATGCCACACCCAATGCCAGGATGGACTGCCAGAAATACTTCCAACGGGCAATCAACCCCTTAGTATCTTTGCGCACAACTTTGCGGTAATCATCCACAAAACCAACAATGCCGTAACCAATCAGAACAATCAGCACACACCAGACATAGGGGTTATTCAAACGTGCCCACAACAGCACAGAAATCGTGATTGAAAACAGGATCAGCAAACCACCCATCGTCGGTGTACCACGTTTGCTAAAGTGAGATTCCGGCCCATCGTTGCGAACAACCTGCCCAATTTGTAATTTTTGCAGGAAAGCGATTAAGCGCGGCCCCATCCACAATGCGATAGCCAGTGCAGTCAGCAGGCTGACGATAGCCCTAAACGTCAGGTAAGAAAAGACGTTAAAGCCGGTATGATACTTGATCAGATATTCGGCCAGCCAAACTAACATGTGAAGCTCTCCTGTAATGCGCTGACGACATCTTCCATTGCGGTACTGCGCGAACCTTTAACTAAAACTGAAATCACTTTGTGTTGTTGTAATAGTGGAACCAATGCTGCAACCAACGCGGCTTTATCCGCAAAATGCTGACCGCGACCACTTGCTTCACTAATGTAAACACTTGATGTACCCACACTAAATATTCTGTCAATACCACCAGAAGCTACAACTTCACCAACCTGGCGATGGTAATCTTCTGATTGCTCACCCAACGCGCCCATATCGCCAACGACCATCACCCGGTACCCCGGCATCTGTGATAACACTTGAGCCGCAACGGTCATCGAACCGACATTGGCGTTATAAGTGTCATCAAGCAGCAATTTTCCTTCTGCCAGATTGATAGGAAACAACCGACCTGGTACAGGTTTCAGCCCGGATAAGCCAAGACGGATATCTTTTAGCGTTGCGCCAACAGAAATTGCCAACGCACTGGCAGCTAATGCATTGGCAACATTGTGTTTTCCAGGTAATGGCAAAGTGATTTCTGTGTTGCCGGCGGGGGTATGCAGACAAAAGTCAGTAGTCAGCTGTTTGACCTGAATATCTGTAGCGTAAAAATCAGTGTCTGATGCTTGTTGTATAGAAAAACGCTGTACTGTTTTGTCACCGATAACCTGTTGCCAGTGCGCCCAATCATTGCTTTCCATATTGATGATGGCAGTTCCATTTTCTGGAAGACCGACAAAAATTTCTCCTTTCGCTTTTGCAATACCAGCCAGAGAACCAAAATCTTCTAGGTGTGCAGTAGACAGGTTATTTACCAATGCCGTTTCTGGTCGGGCCATTTCCGTGGTATAGGTGATCTCACCAATATGGCTTGCGCCTAATTCAATCACAGCAAACTCATGTTGTTCTGTCAGTCTGAACAATGTCAGCGGCACACCGATATCATTATTTAAATTACCTGCTGTATAGAGCGTATTACCGCACTGACGCAGAATCGCAGCGGTCATCTCTTTCACCGATGTTTTACCGGATGACCCCGTCAGCGCAACGACACGGGCGTTACTCTGTCGGCGAACCCAACTTGCCAATTGCCCCATAGCCAGACGAGTATCTTTGACCACAACTTGTGGACAATTAACATCCAGGACACGGCTGACCAGCAAAGCACTGGCCCCCGCTTTTACTGCATCAGCAGAAAAATCATGGGCATCAAAACGTTCACCCTTCAATGCAATAAACAGACTGCCATTTCCAACTTTACGGCTGTCAGTAGTAACATCACTGATACAGATACCTGCGGCCTGCTGTTCAGTAACCTGTTTCAGTGCGCCATTAGTCACTTGCGCCAGTTGTTGCAGTGTGAGGGAAATCATGCGATCACCCCCAGTAACCGGGCAACTGTCAATCGATCTGAATAATCCAGGCGACGATGACCTACCAATTGATAATCCTCATGGCCTTTACCCGCTATCAATACAACATCATCTGCTCTTGCCTGCATAATCGCACTGGTTACCGCTTCAACACGGCCATGAATCGCTATCGCGCGGCCCGGATCAATAAAACCCGTCAGAATGTCAGCAACAATTGTCTGAGGCTCTTCACTGCGCGGGTTATCATCAGTAACAATCACATAATCAGCCCACTGTTCTGCCACACTTCCCATCAGAGGACGTTTGCCTTTATCGCGATCGCCGCCACAACCAAAAACGCACCAAAGCTTACCTTTACAATGCAAGCGTGCAGCCGCCAAAGCTTTCTCCAGCGCATCAGGTGTATGAGCATAATCGACGACGACAACCGGTTTGCCCGGTGCAGTGAATACTTCCATTCGCCCACAGACCGGCGACAGGCAGGAAGCAGTTTCAAGCAGCTTTTCCAGTGGATAGCCCAAAGCTAATAAGGTGGAAAGCGCCAACAACAGGTTGCTGACGTTAAATGCTCCCATCAGGGAACTATCAATTGTACCGCCTCCCCAACTGGACTCGAAAGTAATAGATACACCTTTATCGTAATATTTTATTTCACGAGCCGCCAACCAACGCCCCTGCCAGTTTTCCGGCAGACGGTTTTCCATCGTCACAGCTACCGCTTGTGGTAAACGGGATAACCATTTCAGGCCAATATCATCATCAGCATTAATGATTTGCTGTTTCACATTGTGAGTAGAGAATAACAACCATTTGGCTGCTTCGTAGTGTTCCATATCACCGTGGTAATCAAGGTGATCACGGCTCAAATTGGTGAATATCGCCGCCTCAAATGGCAACGCGGTCACCCGCCCCTGAATCAACCCGTGAGAAGAGACCTCCATTGCCGCAAAGGTCGCCCCTTGCCGAACAAGTTGTTGCAGATCCAGTTGAATATCAACGGCTGAACCGGTGGTATTTTCACTTGGCGCGACACGCCCCAGTAAACCATTACCAACAGTTCCCATTACTGCACTGGTTTCACCTAATCCGTGACTCCACTGAGCAAGCAATTGAGTCGTGGTTGTTTTTCCATTGGTTCCAGTAACACCAATCAGACGCAATTTATTACCAGGATGGCGATAAAACTCACCTGCTAATTGTGATAGCTTATTATTCAAATCGTTCACATAAACAACCGGAACACCGTGCATAACCTGCACAGTCCCGTTATCAGCTCCGCTCTGAGCTGCTGCAATAACCGCCGCGACACCTTGTGCGATGGCCTGAGGAATGTAGTGTCGACCATCTGCCTGATGCCCTTTAATGGCAACAAACAGATCTCCGGCAGCCGATTTACGGCTGTCCAATGTCATTTCGCGTAACGCGCACTCTGGGGCATCAATACCCAATGGCGCGAGTAAATCGCGTAGATTACGATCTGCCACCTGTATCCTCTTTCTTATTAATCACAAATTCATTTTTATCACCTGCTGCCAAAGCATCCGGCTCCACATTCATGATGCGCAGAACACCGCCCATAATGGCGCCAAATACCGGCGCAGAAACCGCACCGCCGTAATACTTACCTGCTTGTGGATCATTAATGATCACAACCAGTGCAAATCTTGGATTACTTGCAGGAGCAACCCCTGCGGCGTAAGAGATATATCGATAAATGTACTTGCCATCCGGCCCGACTTTCTTCGCAGTACCCGTTTTGATTGCAATCCGATAACCTTTTATTGCGGCCATTACTCCGCCGCCACCGGGCAGGGCCACACTTTCCATCATATGAACGACCGTACGCATAATTGGCTCAGGAAAGACTCTTGTGCCTGGCACGGGTGGATCAACCTTAGTAATTGACAAGGGACGATAAACACCCATGCTGCCAATCGTTGCATAGACCCGCGCTAACTGTAATGGCGTAACCATCAACCCGTAGCCGTAAGCAAAGGTAGCCCTATCAAGATCTGACCACCGTTGTCTGTTTATTGGATATAAGCCACTGCTTTCTCCGACCAACCCCAGATTGGTCGGTTTTCCCAACCCAAAACGAGAATAAACATCCACTAACTCTGTCGCAGGCATCGCTAACGCCAGCTTAGAAACACCAACGTTACTTGATTTTTGTAAGATACCAGTGATAGATAATTCAGAATAACGGCCCACATCTCTAATTTCCTTGCCGCTAATCCTATAAGGTATTGTATTAATAACGGTATTTTCTTTGACAATACCATTATTCAGCGCAGCCATGACCACCATAGGCTTAACAGTGGAACCTGGCTCGAAAATATCGGTGATAGCACGGTTACGCATCGCTTCTTTTGGCGTATTGATGCGATTATTTGGGTTATAAGATGGGCTGTTTGCCATTGCCAGCACTTCGCCGGTATTCACATCCACCAATACCGCTGTACCGGATTCTGCTTTATTAAAGGCGACCGCGTTGGTTAATTCGCGGTAAACCAGTGCCTGCAAACGTTCATCAATACTCAATACCAGATTGTGTGCCGCCAGACTATCAACAGAGGAAATATCTTCGATGACACGGCCAAAACGGTCTTTGCGTACCGTCCGCTCACCTGGTTGACCAGTCAGCCAGCGATCAAAACTTTTTTCGACACCTTCAATGCCCTGACCATCAACGTTAGTCACACCGATAATATGGGCAGTTACCTGACCTGACGGGTAATAACGTCGGGATTCCTGACGCAAATAAATTCCTGGCAATTTCAGTTTATGAATATAATCACCAACCGATGGGTTAACCTGACGCGCCAGATAAACAAAGCGACCTTTAGGATTAGCACTAATTTTACTGGTAAGCTGTTCAACCGGCAGATTAATCGCATCAGACAAAGCTTTCCATCGGGTATCATCAGTAATTCCCCCTTTTTCAAAAACCTCTTTCGGATCTGCCCAGACAGCATTTACCGGAACACTGACAGCCAGAGGTCGCCCCAGACGATCGCTGATCATACCGCGTGCAGTCGGAATTGACTGCACGCGCAGGGAACGTAAATCCCCTTCTTTAACTAATTGCTCCGGATTGATGACTTGCAAGTAAGCCACTCTCAGCAACAAGCAAACTAAAGCAAGGGCAATACCTCCACACAGCAAAGTAAAACGCCAGCTGACAAAACTGGCTTTATCTTCTTGCCGTTTTAACTTCGCGAAGCGTGCTGCTTTCATCGCTTACCTTATAATCATCAAATTAATTCACTGTGAAACAACGATGTTTTCCTGTGCAGGATTAACATGCTGCATATGCATTTTTTCAACGGCTATCCGTTCAACCCGGCTGTGATCACCAAGGGCGTTTTCTTCAAGGATCAGATTACGCCACTCAATATCTAACGCATCACGTTCCAATACCAGATGTTCTCTTTCCGCCGTCAACAAACGGGTTTCATGTGCCGTGGTTACAACACCTATGGCTGAAATCATGACAACTATTAGAAGGATCAACGGTATTTTTGCATTCCTAAACAAATCGCTGCCGATAATACCGGTTAACCCGTGACGTTCACCTGCCATTATTCGCTAACTTTTTCAGCAAAACGCAAAACAGAGCTACGAGCCCGCGGGTTATCAGCCACTTCTTCCTCTGACGGTTTCATCTTGCCGACAGATTTCAGGCTACGCCCACCTTGCGCTTTCAATTGCTCTTCTGTCAGTGGTAATCCTGCCGGTACTTGTGGCCCACGACTGTTATGACGAATAAAGCGCTTAACAATACGATCTTCCAGTGAATGAAAACTGATAACTGACAGCCGCCCTTGTGGTGCAAGTGCCTGTAATGCGCCTGCCAGCGCCTGCTCAATCTCTTCCAGCTCACTGTTGATATAAATCCTGATAGCCTGGAAGCTCCTGGTCGCAGGATGCTTATGCTTCTCTTTTACCGGACTGGCCTGAGCAATCAAATCGGCCAGTGCTTTTGTCCGGGTAATGGGCTCTTCCTGATTACGTGTAACAATGGCTCTGGCAATACGTTTAGCGAAACGTTCTTCACCAAACGTTTTCAACACCCATGCAATATCATCCGCTTCTGCCTTCATTAGCCATTCGGCTGCTGATTGCCCGCGAGTCGGATCCATCCGCATATCCAGTGGCCCATCACGCATAAAAGAAAAACCACGCTCCGGGTCATCCAGTTGTGGTGAGGAAACACCTAAATCCAGTAATACACCATCGATTTTGCCGGTCAGCCCGGCGTCTTCTACATGGTGAGCCAATGCAGAAAACGGCCCATATATTATTGAAAAACGTGGATCTGTGATCGCTTTTGCCGCTTCAATTGCCTGCGGATCACGATCAATTGCAATTAAACGACCTGCCGTCCCCAGTTGCGACAAAATCAGACGCGAATGCCCACCACGGCCAAATGTGCCATCAATATAGATTCCATCTTCACGAATATTCAGTCCATTGACTGCTTCATCCAGCAATACACTGGTATGTTTAAAATGACTGTTTGCCATGTTTATAGTGATAAGTCCTGTAGCCGTACTGATAAAGGTTCCTGAGTAGATCGCTCAGCCGCAATGTCATCCTTAACCTGTTGATACCAAGTCTGCTCATTCCACAGTTCAAATTTGTTGAACTGACCAACCAGAATGACCTCTTTGGCTAGCCCTGCGTGTTGGCGCAGTGTATTTGCTAACAAAAGACGTCCTGCACTATCCATTTGGCATTCACTGGCATGACCTAAGAGCAAACGTTGTACCCGGCGCTCCGCCGGATTCATGCTGGATAAGCGGGAGAGCTTTTCTTCAATAATTTCCCATTCAGGTAGTGTATAAAGCAACAGGCATGGCTGATGGAGGTCAATGGTACACACCATTTGCCCTTGTGATTCCTCGTTTAGCATAACCCGGTATCGGGTAGGTACGGCGAGCCGCCCCTTGCTATCGAGATTAACCAACGTTGCTCCACGAAACATCTTCAGGTTGCCTTAGGCGATCAAAAATTACCACTTTATCCCACTAATCCCCACAATAAGGAGTTTACGGATGGGACGAAAACCTTGTCAAGCCAGAGCCGATGCGCTTTAGCTATATTTCGCAGAAGAATTTTGGCAGTTAAGGGGGATAATTATTAAATTTAGCAATATCAATAATAATTAAGACCATGATAATTTTGAATAATTTTACCAGCAAAGGAGAATAAATGTTTATGACAAAATAATGAAAAAATAATTGTGTTATTAATTTATTTACATAATTTACATTTCATTACTATTCGACAACTGTACAGAAATATTTATCATTTAATTTGATGCATTCAACGTTAAAACCAATTGGCAATAAAAACACCATACGATAAATATTATTAAAATCAATTTAATGTATAAATAGCAGTAAAAATAAGCAGAAAATAGGCAAACACCAATCTGAAAAGACATTGCTACCTGCCCTTCCCTCTACTAAATAATTTATGTATGAACGAAATTGCATTTGAGCGCGCTGAAACGCTCAGATAAACGTTGCCTTAAAGTTGCCCTTGCATATTTTTCTACAAATCTGGTAGCAAAAGCGCCCCATCAAAGAATTAATGAGGCGCTTTTATCATCATTTCCGACTCAAACTTCCTCTCCGGCATAAGTCACGGTGTATCCGTGTGATACCGGGTCCTGGCTTCTGCTTTTCATCCAGACTTGCCAATACTAGTTCCAATACCCGTTCCGCCACTTCACGATGACGCTGCGCTACAGAAAGCACCGGACACTCGAGGAAATCCAATAATTCATGATCACCAAAAGTTGCAATTACTAATTGATTGGGTAACCGGCCACTGTGTTTAAGCGTAACATCCATGACTCCCTGTAACAGAGCAAAAGAGGTAGTGAACAACGCCTGTGGCATTGGGTGAGTTTCCAACCACTTGGCAAACACTTCAGCCGCAGCATCACGCTCATAACTGTTTGAGTAAAGGTACATAACCTGACGAGGATCATCTTTCCATGCTTCACGAAATCCCTGTTCACGCAGAAAACTGACTGACAGTTCAGGTAATGCGCCGAGATACAGCACAGATTCAGCGGGGAATTGACGAAACTCTTGGGCCAACATTTTGGCATCTTCAAAGTCATCGCCCACTACGCTGATAAAATGTTCATTTTCTAATGCACGATCAAGCGCAACAATAGGTAAAGAGCGGTTTGCCCAGCGCTGATAAAAAGGATGCTCCGGCGGTAATGCGGTAGAAACAATAATTGCGTCCACCTGCCGTTGTAACAAGTGCTCAACGCAGCGCATTTCATTATCAGGCTGATCTTCAGAACAGGCTATCAATAATTGATAACCACACTGACGAGCCTGACGCTCGAGATAATTCGCAATGCGGGTATAGCTGGTATTTTCTAAATCTGGGATAACCAGACCTATAGAACGAGTGCGTCCTGCACGGAGACCGGCTGCCACAGCATTAGGATGGTAATTATGCTCTTTGACCACTGCCATCACTTTTTCTACCGTTTTATCACTGACTCGGTATTGTTTGGCTTTACCATTAATCACATAACTGGCCGTTGTGCGTGAAACACCTGCAAGGCGGGCGATTTCATCCAGTTTCACATTAACTCCTTCATAGACACTAAAAAAGGCCCTACTTTATCGCAGAGCCTCATAAATGTATGTATATTGCCCCGCAGTTTGCGATTTTTCATCGCATAATTTTATCCCCACGAGATACACCGACAATACCGGAACGAGCAACTTCAGCAATTTCAGCAACGTCACGAACGGCATCCAGAAATGCATCCAGTTTATCGCTGGTTCCTACCAGTTGTACGGTATATAAAGTAGAAGTCACATCAATGATCTGCCCACGGAAAATATCGGTACTGCGCTTGATCTCTTCACGTCCATACCCACTGGCCTGCAATTTCACCAGCATAATTTCACGTTCTACATGAGAACCCGATGCCAACTCGCTGACTCGTAGTACATCTACCAGCTTGTGCAATTGCTTTTCAATCTGTTCAAGTACCCTGGCATCGCCCTTAGTCTGAATTGTCATTCGTGATAACGTTGGATCGTCAGTTGGCGCCACAGTTAAACTTTCAATGTTGTAGCCACGCTGAGAAAACAGACCAACAACACGGGACAAAGCCCCTGATTCGTTTTCAAGTAATACAGATAAAATCCGGCGCATAATCAGGTTCTCTCCGTTTTGCTTAACCACATCTCATCCATTGCTCCTCCACGGATCTGCATAGGATATACGTGTTCAGTTTCATCCACTGTGACATCAACAAATACCAGCCGCTGATTTTCAGTCACCTCTTTCAAGGCTTCTGCCAATTTACCTTCCAGCTCGTCATAACTCTGGATAGAAATGCCAACATGACCATAAGCCTCAGCCAGTTTGACAAAGTCAGGCAAAGATTCCATATAGGACTGAGAGTGACGGCCTGCATAAATCATGTCTTGCCACTGTTTTATCATCCCCAGGAAACGGTTATTCAGGTTCAGAACCAGTACCGGCAACCCATATTGCAACGCCGTGGACAATTCCTGAATATTCATCTGAATACTGCCATCCCCCGTCACACAGACTACTGTTGCTTCCGGTTTCACCAGTTTGACCCCCAATGCAGCCGGTAAGCCAAATCCCATCGTCCCTAAACCACCGGAACTGATCCAACGTCTTGGCTTGTCAAATGGGTAATGCAATGCAACAAACATCTGATGCTGTCCAACATCCGAAGTGACATAAGCTTCACCTTTAGTCAGACGATAGAGAACCTCGATAGCCGCTTGCGGTTTAATCTTTTCACCACTGCGATCAAAATCGAGGCATTTGCGGCTACGCCATTGCTGAATAGATAACCACCAATCTTTCAGCGCATCCGGGTCCTGTGTATCTTCCACTGTCTCCAACAGTTCCAACATTTGCCGCAGCACCTGTTTAGCATCACCAACAATAGGTATATCTGCGGCAACCGTTTTCGAAATTGATGTTGGATCGATATCAATATGCAAAACAGTTGCTTCCGGGCAATATTTCGCCAAATTATTGGTTGTACGATCATCAAAACGTACACCAACAGCAAAAATCACATCGGAATTATGCATTGCTTTGTTAGCTTCAAATGTACCGTGCATACCGAGCATTCCCAGGCTCTGCTGGTGAGTTGCCGGAAAACTGCCTAACCCCATCAGGGAGCTTACAACCGGAATATTGAATTTTTCTGCTAATACCAGCAATTCTGCTGAACAATCTGCATTAATTGCCCCACCACCCACATATATGATTGGTTTCTTTGCATTCAACAGTTTTCTTAATGCCCGTTTAATCTGCCCTTTATGCCCTTGCACCGTCGGATTATAAGAACGCAGGCTTATTTGCTCAGGATAAATATAGGAGTGTTTTACTGCTGGATTTACCGTGTCTTTTGGTAAATCAATGACTACCGGCCCCGGACGACCACTGGAAGCTAGATAGAAGGCTTTTTTCAGTACCTTCGGAATATCCTCTGCTTTTTTCACCAAAAAGCTGTGTTTCACGATCGGACGGGATATCCCTACCATGTCACATTCCTGGAATGCATCATTACCAATCAAGGAACTGGCGACTTGACCGGACAATACAACCATCGGAATTGAATCCATATAAGCTGTGGCAATACCGGTAATGGCATTGGTTGCTCCTGGACCGGAAGTAATCAATACCACCCCCACCTTCCCGGTAGAACGAGCATAACCATCAGCCATATGAACTGCCCCCTGCTCATGACGTACCAGGATATGCTCAATGCCCCCAACCGTATGCAGGGCATCATAAATATCCAGTACTGCCCCCCCCGGATAACCGAATATATGCTTAACGCCCTGATCAATTAACGATCGGACGACCATTTCAGCTCCTGATAACATCTCCATAGGTTTTCCTCCAGGCTCTGTTTGCAAGTGAATAAATCGGAAGTTCCTTCCACTTTTATTTTAGTAAGGCGAATGGCCTCTCAGCGATATATTGATGCTGAGTTAATTAACATAACGCCAGAGACGGGTGTTAGCAATGTGAGTAAAGGCAGAATAGCAACTTTATGGCAATTCTAAATGCCTTCTGTAAGCGCTATCTTACTATCAAGAAGCTCAAATTAAGTAGAATATGAGTGGCTATACCTGAAAAGAACGACAACATATAGGTATTATCCGGTATATATACGATAAAAAACTAAAAAACAGTTTTCAAAATCGTTTAAGTCACCACAGCATAAATCTGATAAAGGAAGTGCGGACGAATGCCTCAGATAATTTAATCATAATTTCATCGTTTCTGAATAGCTATTGTGAATAATTCATTCAGGTAAAATCTATTTACCTCACTTTAATTATAGAATACAATAGAAACCATTATTTTTCTTGGAAGGATAATCTCACACATTCAATATTTACCTAGATACATAAATATTCATTTTCATCATTAAATAACCTGAAATAATAATCAGTAAAATGATTATTTAAAATAAGTAAAATTATTTACATGGCTCATGAAAAGTATATTTTCATATTAAAGAAAACTCTATAAAATACATATCAATTTAACTTAATCAATTTAATTTAAATTTTAATTAGGTCCATCATAAATTTATTTTTATTGGTCATAAACCATATTGATTCAAATAGCCAAGTTATGAATACAAATAAACTTGGCATATCTACAAAACAACAAGACATTTATTTACAACATTAAATTGTCTTTTAATACCTTTTCTAAAATACACCCTCCACTGCTCCTCAGTAAAACTGTATCATGACGTAGATTTACGATTTATTAAAACAACCACAATTATGGTTGAAAAAACACCTATAAATGTTGTAAAAAAAACGATGCTTATGGAAAAAAAATAAGATATTGTGGAACCTATCAAAGGGCCAAAAAACATGGAAAAACCAACAGAAATTGATGTTAAGCCAAATATTTTAGCCGAGTTGTCATTAGTTGCGAATTTCTGCATATAAATGGTAACAATAATATTATTCATAGACGATCCTATTCCTATTATTACCATTGCTAAAAATATAAAAAATAGATTGATTTTATCAGGAAATAACTCGTTGAATTGATTTGTTATTCCTATTAAAAGATACCCCGAACCCCACAGAAAGAATGAAGATAACATAATATTTAAAGATATGTTAATCTTATACTTTCCAAATACTAAACCAATTAGAACACCTGAAACACCTGAAAGACACATAGCAAAACTATAATGGCTTCCATTTAATCCCTGCTTCATAAAGCTAAGAGCTATTAGACTATCTGATAGATAGCCAAAACAAGTTAAAATGGAAATAACAATAAATGAAAACAATATTCTATTATCTTCCATTATATTAAAGTAATTAATTAGTGATATTTTGTTTTTTTTGCGGTTAACATTAATCAATGGTTCTGAAACAAAAACATATAAAACTGCTGAAATAAAATAAAGCACTGATATTAAAATAAGAACTTGTTTTACTGAATAATAGATAAGAACAAAACCTAAAAATAACGGGGCCGACATCTTGTATATTTGAAATAAAACCTGCCAATAACTAAAGTTTTTTTCAAATTGGTTGGTTGATATATTTTTTAATATTAAAAAATTAGAAGGTCCTAAAAATAAACGAAGGATGTTTTTAATAAAAGAATAAAGAATATATATATTAATATCATCAATATCGTATTGAAAAGTGGTAATAACACCGCAAAGTAACGAAATGATAATAATATACTTTTTGGGTTTTGTATTTTCATCTACAAATGACGAAACATAGGGCGTTAGAAATAGTAACGATACAGCATATGAAATTGTATATAAAGATGAGTATATTGCTCCACCGTTCCAGTGATATGTGATTAGCGTGAATGATATTACCATTTCCAAATATAAGGTGAAAGAATTTCCTGAGGAGGCTAATATTAATTTTCTAAATTCTTTATCCATTATTTTCCTCCAGCTAAAATAACCTTAGTAAATATAGAGATTACAGTAATTACATTTTTTTCAGTATTTCCACTTGAATAATATCCACTATTAATTTAATTACTGCATCTTTAGTTAATGTGTCAGTATCAATAATTTTCCAAGTGTCATCATAAAACGTCTGGTATTGATTAAGAACGTGTTTTTGATATTCTATAAAATCATACTTTTCATTTGTCTCTAATTTTCCAGATTCACTAGGTTTTAATATTTTTTTCCTTTTTTCAGCAATGTTTGGAGGAACATCAAGATATATAATCATATCTGGCTTTGTGTTTATAGATAGAACCGATTTACTTAATTTTGCTAATTCCGTGGATTTAAGTAAGAATCTTGCTAGATATTTATAATACCAACTATCACATATAATAATTTTACCTTGCAATAAACAAGGTTGAATAATTAAACTATCTAAAACAGAAAACCATGATGCTATCAATAGAATCCAATGCCGGTTACCAAGTTCACCCAATGGGGCTGAAATGTCATAATCCCAAAGGATATCTCGTATTTTTCCCATGTGATACATACTATATCCAGATGGTAGTAAAGGATAATTCTTATCTAAAAAAACAATATTATTATAATCTAGAGATAAAATATCATAAACTTCGCGTGAAATCGTTGATTTACCTGCACCATCATTTCCTTCAAAAGCTATAAATAAACCACGTTTAATCATTTCTTTTTTCCCCGTAGTACGCTTCAGTATCAAGTGAATTTCTACCACTACCGATAATAAATGGTTTGAATCCATATTTTTGATATAATTTATGCATCTCAACATATGTTTTATAAATATCTTCAAAAATAGGTCTGGGGTGATTTTGATATTCAGAACCATGATCGGGATGAAAAACTGCCACTGCTGGAACTATGCCATTTTTTGAAAAAAATTCCATTCCTTGTACTAAATCATTTAAAGGTTCTAACCCCGCTACAAACCCAACATAAACATTACCTTCACCTAACTCTGAAACAGCAGCTAAGTATGCTTCTAATAAATTATTTCTCCCGTAGTCCTGTGATTTACCAGGACATATCTGATCAAATAATTTAGGATTAAATATTTCTAAACTAATAGCCCAGCTATCAACAAATTCAGAAATCCCCTTTATTTTATTTAGATTTCTAGGTGGCATTGATATCAGATGACTGTTAAGGTTATTTTTTTTACAAAAAGGTTTTAGAGAAATTAATAATTGTTTGTGCATTTCAAAACCAATATCATAATTACGAGTTGTACCACCATTGATGAGTACTCTTTTATATCTATTAATGTTGTTAGCTTCTATTATATTCATAACTTCAATTACTTTTGACGGTCTAATAGACTTTTTATGATCTGATAAACTATTTCTAGCTTCACCTAATGAACAAAATTTACACTGACGGCCATCATTAAAATAATAACAATGCCCTGGAGAGAAAAAACCCAAAGTTGTATCACCGTACACCGTGACGTATTCTTCTACTCTACTGCCATCTGAAAGTTCTATACCATATATGTCTGGTTTAATGGGAAATATAACTTTAAACAAAATATTTTCGGCTTTTATGTAAAAATCTCCATTTTTATATATTAAATCATAATCAGAATCTTCATTATAGTTACAGGCAATAATTGTACCATCTTCTAAAATAACCTCTTGGGGTACGGAATGTGTTGTTTCTAATTTAGAGCTATCACTTGTTCCATACGCCCTTCTTTTAGGAATAAAATTTCGTTTACTATACTCATATATCACGTTTTTATCATATTTTAATCCAGAACATAATACTCTGATTTTTAATTCTATAGTGTTCATTTTTGTATCCTCATTAATTCTAATATTGTATCCCCTGCACTTTTAGAAGAAACAGCTATGATTGCTTTTTTCTCAAAAAATAAAGAATCTGTAGGTGATAGAATATTATAACTATTTCCATCACGAGTCATTATGTATCCCCCTGATTCCTCAAGGATTAGTTTAGCTGCTGCTATATCTACACAACGTTCGTGACCCATAAGTGATAAATCTAAGAATGCATGTAAAACGCCACTAGCGATCAGGCATATATCTAAACTTGAACAAGATGAGATTCTTACTTTATTTGCTTCATTAATAATTTTATTCTGAATCTCTGTATACTGATTATTTTTCGCCCTATGAAATGATACTCTCAAATCGTTCAGTTGAAATGAGGGGCTGGTATATATTCGTTTGCTGGTATATATGCTTTGTATATAAGAACCTTCTCCCAATGATGCTTTATATATAATGTCTCTTGGAATATCATATACCCAGCCCATAATGTATCTATCATTCTTGTAAACAGCTATTGATGTAGTATAGGCAGGATAACCCATAAGCAAGTTATGAGTACCGTCAATAGGATCAATTAATAAGGAAACCTTATCTTTAATATTTACAGATTGTGATTCAGAATCGTCTTCTGAAATAATGGTGACCTTGAGTTCTGATTTATCCAAGTGCTCGTAAATTATATTATTTAAAATGATATCTATTTCTATTGTTTCGCCATGGTATTTGTTATCATATCCGATATGAATAGTAGAAAGCTTGGCAAGCCATATTCTACGAATCTCTTCTCTGAGTTTGTGAAGGTGTATTTCTAAATAATTGCTAACTTCATTATTGAATACATACCTCATATGACATGATCTCCCAAATAGATGAGTTTTTTATGTCAATCCTCGGCTGTTAAATATGCTATTGTCTTTTTTACATCAAATAATCTGCCTGCATAAATTGCATAATCTGACGATGAAAATGCCCCTAATGTTTTTGGGGAAAATGATACTTTATATATTTGCGATTTGTACCCAACTAAATTTACAAGCATCTTGTAAGCTAATTGAATGCTACCTCCTGTGTAGGATTTATCAATTATCAGCCAACTTTCGTTTTCTTTTCCTTTAAATTTTGGGTATATCTCATCGAATAATTTTCTTTTATGCAGTAAACCACTATCATTTTCACGATGTATTTCGCAGAAATATATATTTTTGTCTAGTGTTTTTGCATGATAAGATAACGCAATGGGGATTCCTCCCGAAATAATAAATAATTTGTTTTTAGCTATTGTAAAAACCTTATCCCACAGGTAATGATCTTGGTAAATGTTTTCTATGTTTAATGTGGGGCAAGTTTCCAATGAAAATAAATTAATGCTTTTACTGTATTCGTAACGAAACTCATCATATAAATCAATTGTTTTTTGTGGGGCGTCCTTTAATTTCACTGACTTATCAAGCCCTCTTGAATATATTAATTCTAATTTATTTGTTATTCCTTTGTTTATTATTGTGGATAGGATGTTTTCTTTATTTCTTTTTAACTCACATAGTTCAGTACCGTATAAGGCTAATTCTGGATCTAAGCCATATCCATTTACTAAGTTACCCATATCAGAGGTAAGTTTATTTATATTTAAATAATCAACTAGTTCATTCCAAATATGTATTATTTCAGTGCTTGATAATCTTGATATGGGTGATGACAAATTACTTAAGTCCATTAACATTTCTTCTGCATCGCGTAGATGAAATATTGTTTCTTGTAATTGGCATCCATTATTTATTTGATTCAAATATTCTTGAAAATTATTAGTTTTGGTTCCCTTTAATGTTCTCCAGCAGTGGTGCCTACTTATAATCTTTATTCTTTCCATTGCATTCCCCATATGTATTATTTTGTTAATGCCCCTAGTCTTTCGAATTCCGATATATAAAAATTAGCATTTGTATTAGTTATTCCAAGTTTTTCCAACTCTGAAACAACTTCAAACTCTGTTTTTTCACTATCTATTACTAACCAAACTTTATATGCATCTGAACTAATTTCACATAATGATTTTTTTGCGAAAAGTATTAACTTTCCATCTTTGCATAAGACTCTATACCATAAATTTTTTATTATTGGTTTATTATTTTCATCTAATAATGAAATGTCAGATGTATTAGCTATTCTTTTTTTTGTAAAAGATACATTGTAACTAAAAATATCTTTTCCTTGACAATAGTCTAAAGTTAATTGCCACATTTTAGCGACTGAGTTTATGTAATCAATTGTTGAAATATCATTGGTTACATTAAATTTTGAACAAACCATCAAGTATATAGATGTTATTGGATGGTCTTTTCCAAACACTTTCATTGCATTTTGATAGCGCCACTTTATTAAAGTGGATGTATTTCCACTTAAAGCCAGGATATAATCCATTGCTGAATTAACTGTTCGTTCAAAGTTGAAGGCTGCTGATATTAGGTCATTATTTAAAATATTTCCAATCCCATCGGAAAAACACTTTTCTCCAAAGTTTTTTGCTTTGGTCTTAAGTATTTCACATAATTTAGTTTTATTTATTCCTCCTTTTAATGTGTTAAAATTATTTGATTTTATAATCGATTCCCCTGTTAATATCCTATGAGATAAATGTAATTTATACCAATCGGAATTTGAGCTTTCATTGTTGATTATCCTCATGATTTCTTTTATCTCTTTTAAAGAGATTATTGTCACTTCTAACATTCCTATATCGGATGGTATAAATATCTCTTCGCATTCTTTTTCTAGTTCTCCCTCCAATATAACATAGACATCATAATCAGATTTTGGTGTTGCAAACCCTTCAATGACTGAGCCTGACAAGTAGCAAGTATATAGATCAGTATCATTAAATTTTTTATTTATTACTGCTGTTATTTTCCTTTTTACGTTAATAATGTCCATACCTTACCTTTTATCTTATAAATGAAAGCACAAATAAAGGAATAAAGGTTATGGTATACCTTTATTCCTTTTTCTATTAATTAGGTGATGAGCTCATTAAACCATTATCATAATTTAATGTTTCATCATGAGTTAGTGGTCTAAATGCTTGTACTGTTATCACATTCATTTTATACCCCTCCGGGATGTTCGTTTTGACAAATACACTGGATTAAAATTTAATTCAGCTTTGTAATATTAACGGTTTTTATTATTCCAGCTATATAATAGTTAAATATTTGTGGATACTATCACAACTAAAAATATAACCCATTGAAAAAATGTAAATTATTTGTTTCTTTTTGTGATAAAAATTGTATCAAGCTTGGTATGCCTTTTACATAGGTTAATTTGACATAATCACTTGAATTTATTGTTATTATTTTTCGGTCATGCATTCAATGCGGTGATCATCATGTAAAATTCTGTCATTTATTAAAGAATTTTTGATGGACAAAGTTGACGTAAAGTGCCCGTTTTATCAGCAAATCTCACCCTTCGTCAGACGATAGAGAACCTCGATAGCCGCTTGCGGTTTAATCTTTTCACCACTGCGATCAAAATCAAGGCATTTGCGGCTACGCCATTGCTGAATAGATAACCACCAATCTTTCAGCGCATCCGGGTCCTGTGTGTCTTCCACTGTCTCCAACAGTTCCAACATTTGCCGCAGCACCTGTTTAGCATCACCAACAATAGGTATATCTGCGGCAACTGTTTTCGAAATTGATGTTGGATCGATATCAATATGCAAAACAGTTGCTTCCGGGCAATATTTCGCCAAATTATTGGTTGTACGATCATCAAAACGTACACCAACATTATAATCACATAAGACAAGAATAAGTCACTATTAAGAGTGAACCATCCAGTAAATAAAGGCATTCTTATTCACAACATTGAATTGTCTTTTAATACCTTTTCTAAGTTAGGAAAAACAGTAAAACCGTCGCTATCTAAGAAATGCCCACCATCAGGGAAACCATACAATTCAGCCTGGAGCTGCTGACTTAAATTTAATGTAAACTGTGGAGATACAATCTCATCATTAAGCGATAATATTACTATTCGTTGGTTTATTTTGTGTATAAGCGGATGAAAATCCAAGTTCTCCTCAGTAAATATACTTAATTCGGGTAAAGTCGATAATTTTTCGTAAAATCCTGCAATTAATACAATCCCCCCAATATTTACATTATCAGGTAAAGATGAGATATAACGGAGTGTGGCAATACAACCCAAGCTATGCCCAATAAAAAGCGTTTTTTCATTAGGGTTAGGTACACTCTCCTGCAACTTTTCTTGCCATAAATGAGGTGAAGGAGCATGAGATTCAGGCATCTCCGGCACAATTATATGGGCATTTAACCGTTCATATTGACCTTTAAGCCAAGGAAACCAATGATGATCAGGAGTCGCCATAAGGCCATGAACAATAACTATATTATCAAAATTCATCAATTCACCTCATTATACAAAACGTGTCTTATTTACTATGCGCACAAGTATAAAATACTATCATTTCATTTTTATAACTATCTTTTTCATCATGTCGTTCAAAGTCAGATAATTATACCTTGCCCTAACCTATTAAATAACAATTGCTCTATTCTAGGCATAGAATGAGACCAGTGAATATAATTTTTAAGATTAAACTACAGCTTATTCATCTAATATTGAAATTTTCAAAACCGGATACTCCTGAGATAAATTTAAAGTAGAATATTACTGCAATACCACCTTAAATTTCCTCTGAATAGCCAGTCACACAATATAAAGCTCCAGAAATTAATCTTGATACATGGATTCAATTTCATTATGGTAACGCTGCATAATAATTTTCCTTCGCAATTTCAGTGTTGGCGTTAATTCCCCTGTTTCCATTGAAAATGGATTTGGCAGTAATGTGAAACGCTTTACCTGATCGAAGTGAGCAAGGTTTTTCTGAATCTCTTTTAGACGTTGCTCAAACATAGCCATAATGTGACTATTACACAGTAATTCAACCCGATCATGATATTTGAGATTGATTGATCTTGCATATTCTTCCAATGCATCATAACTAGGCACGATAAGGGCGGATACAAATTTACGGGCATCAGCAATAACAGCGACGTGCTCAATAAAACGATCTTGCCCCAGAGTACCTTCAATCATTTGTGGGGCAATATATTTACCGTTTGATGTTTTCATCAAATCTTTCAGGCGCTCAGTAATAAACAAATTACCATTTTCATCTAACTTACCGGCATCACCTGTACACAACCAACCGTCTTGAGCGAATGCCCTGTCAGTTTCTTCCTGATTATTGAAATAGCCTTTCATCACAATTGGGCCACGCACCTGTATCTCATCTTCTTCACCGATACGGACGTCAATCCCAGGCAATGGTGTACCAATAGAGCCAAGTACATAACCTTGCTCTTGCCAACAGGAAACCGTGGCGCAAGTTTCTGTCATGCCATAGCCATATTTGATATTTATCCCAACAGCAAGGAAAAACAGGATAATCGTTTCATCCAGACGTGCGCCGGCCGCAGGTAAAAAACGAACCCGGCCACCCAAGATATTACGCAGTTTGCTCAATACCAATTTATCGGCCAATTGATACATCGTAGTTGACCAGGGACAACTTTTTTTACCTTGCAACTTACGTAAAAACTGACGCTCACCACATTTAATCGCCCAGTTAAATAATTTTCTCCGATGCCAAGGGGCCTGAGAAACCTTTTCAAAAACCGCACTGTAAATTTTTTCGTAAAATCTCGGCACTGCACACATCACTGTCGGGCGAATATCCGCCATAGCCTGACGAACAAAATTAGTATCAGTCAGATAAACATTTTGCGCGCCTGTATGCATCACATAAAAGCTCCATGCGCGTTCGAAAACATGGGATAGCGGCAGGAAACTCAAAGAAACATCCTGATCAGTTAATGTCAGGCGATGGTCATGTGAATACAACTGATAAGCTAAATTACGGTAATCAAGCATGACACCTTTAGGCTCACCGGTTGTACCGGATGTATATATAAGCGTAAAAAGATCGTCCAGATTATGGTTAGCAATACGGGTTTCCAACTCAGACTGATGTTGTAATTTATGATCAGTCGTAAAGTCAGATAAATGCTGTGCTAATGAACAATCACGCAAATTAACTGATTCATCTAATACTATGATATGACTTAGCTGAGGACACAATTCTGGCAAAGTGACCGCGACATCATACTGCGCCTGCCCACCAACAAACAGAATACGCACACTAGCATCATTAAGAATGAAGCCAGCCTGTTCCTGACTGCTAGTTGCATATAAAGGAACAGTGACTGCCCTGAGTTGTAATACTGCGATATCTGTCAGAGACCACGCCATGCTGTTATGTGCAAAAAGGCCAATTTTTTCCTGTACATCAACCCCAATCTCCAGCAATGCCCGGCTAATGGCTTTTGTCTTTTCGTCAATATCACTCCAGCTTAATTCGAGTTGTTCATCTGAAGACCATTGGCGAAAAGCAATTCTCTCTGGGTTTTGTTTGATTTGTTGCTGCAACCGGTTTATCAAGTGATAAGGATGTAAATTTTCAGTTATCACAATTCTTTTCCTGTTAGAAAAATTTTCTTCTCATCAGAGAAAAAACAATGGTTTTATTCTCTGATAATGCCTTTTTGCATCACTGATTCGCTTTTCAGCTTACAGGTGTTAGCTATTTTCTTGCAGTCTACCTATTCCTGAACAACAGGAAAAGAATATTTATCAAAAGTTGATACATTTGTGATAAAACAAAGAGCTCACTACCGGTTTATCCAGTAGTGAGTTTCAAGTTAATTAACTGCCGCTAAGTTGGCTCAACAGCGATTTCATCCACTGATGCCCTTTATCTTTTGTTGTAGATTCGTGCCAAATCAAATAGCACGGACGGCTTACCTTATCCCATGGTAATGAAACAGCTCTTATTGCTAATTGTTCGCTGTAGTGTTCGACCAACCATCTTGGCGTAACCGCAACCAAATAGGTTTGAGATACAATATGCAGCACGCTATTCAAGTCAGTTCCCTGATAAACCACAGAACGTAGACGTTCTCCATTTTCATAATAGGGAGCACTGAATGAACCGGCATTATCCAATGATACAACTGCATGATGTTCCTCATACAATTGCTGTTCACTAATACTATTTTCAATTCTTGGATGGTTATTGGAAACGGCCAGGACCAACTCATCATTGAATAACGGGTAATGATGAAAATCCATACGTTCCAGCTGTGTATAGCTAATGACAAACTCAGTTTCCTGATACCTGAGCTGATGCTCAATATTATCATGCAGGTATGATCGAATCGTAACACCCAGATTTGGTGTATTTTGTTTTACCTGTTCCACTATTTTTGCTGCCAGTCTAATATCTAAAGGGCTGCAAATTGAGAGATTAAAAACCCTGTCGCTATTATCAGGCTCAAAACCAACCCCAGGTAACTCATTATATACCAGTTGTAATGCCTGACGGACAGGACCAAATAATTGATGAGCCCTTGCCGTCGGTTGTATTCCACGCCCATAACGTACAAATAATTCGTCATTGAACATTAACTTCAAGCGAGAAACTGCATTACTAACAGCAGGTTGTGACATTCCCAATATCTGTGCCGCACGTGTTACATTCTGCATTTGCATCACTGCATCAAAAACAGTCAGCAGATTGAGATCCACATTACGTAAATGAATTTCACTTGGATCTTTTTTGGTTGCAGTTACTGAGGTGTATTCAGTCATTGTTTAACTCCACTAAACTCATTCAGATGACCTCGGCTAATAACAAAACATCGGAAATACCTTCATTCATTACTCAGATATTACGATGACTTTTACTATTAACGAGATCAATTATCTTAATCATTTTGATGATAAATAATTAAGACTCGTCCTTGTACAAATCTGAATACGCATAGCTAACCAGCGCATCCCCTTTTAATGTTAAAAATATATAATCTCAGTTAGTAGAAAATGTAGATGCTCATTATTCATTGACAAAAAAGTACAATTATGTTAACAATTTATTCACCCTGGTATTCCGTATGTGATGATAAATCAAAGAATGACTCAATTCATAATAAAATTACTGATTTATTATTATTAAATAATTTTATCAGAGTCATTATATTATGAAATTATTTTTTCAACGATATATAACACAACTTCCTATTTATACCTATTTGTCAATAAAAAACGATGTTTTTTAGAAAAATACAAATCCACTTCCAGCTCCGGGTATGAAAATACTTAATTTTAATTAATCAGTATAATGCGCTATTTTTTATATAAATCTGAGTTTATCACTAAAGTTCAACCCAAACATAAAAGGACAAAATAAAATCTTTTTAAATATAAACAGATCAACACTTCAATTTGCAGTCATAGGAAAAGCAAAACCAAGAATCATATGCCTAAATGAATTCTTGACATCACTTTTAAGATAACGTATCAATAAACGCATCCGAGTACCAAACACTCATTAATACTATTGAAAGGTTGGATCAGTATGATTCACTCAATTTGTCTACTAAGCCTACTACTAATCGTATCTGATATGCGCGGTATGCTGGTGGACAGAAAACAGAGTTGATTCAAAACGGAGTTGGTCCAAACCAGACATAAACAAGAACCCGCGCCATGCGCGGGTTTTTTTTACCTGCTGGGCGCAAAAAATAACCACGAGAGGAGCATGATATGAGCCAGCAAGTTATTATCTTCGATACCACATTACGTGATGGAGAACAGGCATTACAAGCCAGTTTAAGTGTGAAAGAAAAGCTCCAGATTGCATTGGCTTTGGAGAGAATGGGTGTTGATGTCATGGAAGTTGGTTTTCCGGTTTCTTCTCCTGGTGACTTTGAATCTGTACAGACGATCGCCAGGCAGATAAAAACCAGCCGTGTTTGCGCCTTAGCCCGTTGTGTAGAAAAAGACATTGATGTTGCCGCTGAAGCATTAAAAGTTGCGGAGGCTTTTCGAATCCACGTTTTCTTGGCTACCTCCAACTTACATATTGAATCCAAACTGAAAAAAACATTCGAAAATGTTATGGAGATGGCCGCTCAATCAATCAAACGGGCACGTCGTTACACCGATGATGTTGAATTCTCCTGTGAAGATGCTGGCCGCACACCGATTGATAATCTGTGTCGGATTGTTGAAAACGCCATCAAAGCAGGTGCAACAACGATTAACATTCCAGATACTGTCGGTTACACCACGCCATATCAATTTGGTGGAATCATCACTAACTTGATCGAACGTGTTCCTAATATTGACAAGGCGATATTATCCGTACATTGCCACGATGATTTGGGGATGTCTGCCGCCAACTCTATCACCGCGGTACAATCTGGCGCCCGTCAGATAGAAGGGACAATGAATGGTCTGGGTGAGCGTGCCGGTAACTGCTCGCTGGAAGAAGTGATCATGACAATTAAAGTCCGTCAGCAAATGTTAGGCGTTTATACTCATATCAATCATCAAGAAATTTACCGTACCAGTCAGTTAGTCAGCCAGTTATGTAATATGCCGATCCCCGCGAATAAAGCGATTGTTGGTAGCAATGCATTTTCCCACTCATCCGGTATTCATCAGGATGGCGTACTGAAAAATCGTGAAACTTACGAAATTATGACGCCAGAATCCATCGGCCTGAAAGAAATTCAATTGAATCTGACTTCCCGTTCCGGTCGCGCAGCGGTGAAACACCGTATGGAAGAGATGGGGTATCAGGACAAAGATTACGATCTGGATAGCTTATACGAAGCCTTTTTGCGTCTGGCAGATAAGAAAGGCCAGGTATTTGACTATGATTTGGAAGCGTTAGCTTTCATCAATCTGCAACAGCAAGAGCCAGAATTTTTCCATCTGGATAACTTTAATATCCAATCTGGCTCCAACGTGATAGCAACAGCAGCGGTACGTTTAACATGTGGTAAAGAGATAAAATCAGAAGCAGCCACTGGTAACGGCCCGGTAGATGCTATCTATCAAGCAATCAACCGAATAACTGAATACCCGATTGAACTGGTTTCTTATCAATTATCGGGGAAAGGGCAAGGGAAAAAAGCGCTGGGGCAAGTCAATATCGTCGTCGAATGCTTTGGACGTCGCTTCCACGGCATGGGGCTCGAAACAGATATCGTTGAATCCTCAGCCAAAGCAATGATTCATGTGCTCAATAGTATCTGGCGCACAGAGCAAGTTGAGAAAGAGAAACAACGCATACAGCAAAATACAAAGGAAATGGTGTAAACATGTCGAACAGTTATCATATTGCAATTTTACCCGGTGATGGTATTGGCCCTGAAGTTATGACGCAGGCCTATAAGATACTGGACGCAATCCGTAAGCGTTTCAATATCCGTATCACCACCAGTGAATATGATGTAGGTGGGATTGCTATCGATCGTCACGGCTGTCCACTGCCGGCAACAACCATAGCCGGTTGTGAACAGGCTGACGCCATATTGTTCGGCTCCGTGGGGGGGCCTAAATGGGAACATTTACCGCCGGCAGAACAACCTGAGCGCGGTGCTTTGTTGCCATTACGCAAACATTTCAAACTGTTCAGCAACTTGCGCCCTGCCCGCTTATATGCTGGATTAGCAGTATTTTGTCCTTTACGCAGTGATATTGCTGCCAAAGGCTTTGATATTTTATGTGTCCGTGAATTAACCGGCGGTATCTATTTTGGTCAACCCAAAGGACGTGAAGGCCAGGGTAAATATGAACGTGCATTTGATACTGAGATTTATCACCGCTTTGAAATTGAGCGTATTGCCCGTATCGCCTTCGAATCAGCCCGCAAACGCCGTAATAAAGTCACGTCTATTGATAAAGCAAATGTGTTACAGAGTTCCGTGTTGTGGCGGGAAGTGGTTACTGAGATTGCAAAAGAGTATCCAGATGTAGAAATCAACCACATGTATATTGATAATGCTACCATGCAGTTGATTAAAGATCCGTCTCAGTTTGATGTGCTGCTGTGCTCCAATATTTTTGGTGATATTTTATCCGATGAATGCGCTATGATTACCGGTTCCATGGGAATGCTCCCTTCCGCCAGCCTGAACGAAAAAAGTTTTGGCCTGTATGAACCGGCGGGGGGCTCTGCACCGGATATTGCCGGAAAAGGCATTGCTAACCCGATAGCCCAGATCCTGTCTGCCGCTTTACTATTGCGTTACAGCTTAGGTCATCATGATGCTGCTAATGCAATTGAACAGGCGGTTAACCATGTGCTGGAACAGGGCTATCGCACAACAGATTTAGCCGGAAATGGCAAAGCAATCAGCACTGATGAAATGGGCAGCGTTATCGCCCGTTATGTAGCCGAGGGTATTTAACATGGCTAAGACTTTATATCAGAAATTATATGACGCTCATATTGTTCGGGAAGTGCCGAATGAAACCCCGTTACTTTATATAGATCGCCATTTGGTTCATGAAGTGACCTCCCCGCAGGCGTTTGATGGTTTGCGCACGAAAGGCCGACCGGTACACCAGCCAGGTAAAACGTTCGCAACAATGGATCATAACGTATCCACGCAGACAAAAGATATTAACGCCTGTGGTGACATGGCGCGTATTCAAATGCAGGAGTTGATGAAAAACTGTGCCGAATTCGGCATCACATTATATGATCTGAACCATCCCTATCAGGGAATTGTTCATGTGATCGGGCCGGAACAAGGCATGACCTTGCCGGGAATGACGATCGTTTGTGGTGATTCCCATACCGCAACGCATGGCGCATTTGGTTCACTGGCTTTCGGTATTGGTACTTCTGAAGTTGAACACGTACTGGCAACCCAAACTCTGAAACAAGCACGAGCTAAGACGATGAAAATCGAAGTGGTTGGTGATGTCGGTGATGCGATTACCGCCAAAGATATCGTTTTGGCAATCATTGGTAAAACAGGTAGTGCGGGTGGTACAGGTTATGTAGTTGAATTCTGTGGTAAGGCAATTGAAGCGCTTAGTATGGAAGGCCGTATGACTTTATGTAATATGGCAATTGAAATGGGCGCTAAAGCGGGATTAGTCGCGCCGGATGAAACCACATTTACTTATATAAAAGGCCGTCAGTTCTCACCAAAAGGAGAACTGTGGGAACAAGCTGTTGCTTACTGGAAGACACTGAAATCTGATCCTGCTGCACAATATGACACAGTTGTTACTATTAATGCGGAAGAGATCTCGCCGCAGGTCACATGGGGAACCAACCCAGGGCAAGTCATTGCTATTGATCAAACCATTCCCGCACCGGAATCTTTCAGTGATCCTGTTGAACGTGCATCTGCTGAGAAAGCACTGGCTTATATGGATTTGAAACCGGGTATTAAGTTGACAGATGTGAAGATCGATAAAGTTTTCATCGGCTCCTGTACCAACTCCCGCATTGAAGATTTACGGGCTGCCGCAGCCATCGCACAAGGTCATAAAGTTGCACCAGGCGTTCAGGCGATCGTCGTTCCAGGATCGGGCCCCGTTCAGGCGCAAGCAGAAGCAGAAGGTTTAGATAAGATTTTCATAAGTGCTGGTTTTGAATGGCGCTTACCGGGGTGTTCAATGTGTCTGGCAATGAATAATGACCGTCTGCAACCAGGTGAACGTTGCGCTTCTACTAGTAACCGTAACTTCGAAGGGCGTCAGGGGCGTGGTGGACGCACGCATTTGGTCAGCCCGGCAATGGCAGCAGCAGCAGCGATTAATGGTCATTTTATCGACATACGTCATCCGGCACAGACGTCATAAAGGAGGAATTATGGAAAAGTTTATTCAACATATCGGGTTGGTCGCTCCTTTAGATGCTGCAAACGTTGATACCGATGCCATTATTCCAAAACAATTTTTGCAGAAAGTTACCCGTACCGGATTTGGTCAGCACCTGTTTCACGATTGGCGTTTCCTTGATGATGCAGGACAGAAACCTAATCCTGAATTCGTATTAAACCAGCCCAGTTATCAGGGTGCCAGTATCCTTCTGGCTCGTGAAAACTTTGGTTGTGGCTCCTCCCGTGAACACGCCCCTTGGGCCTTGACGGATTATGGTTTTAAAGTTGTTATCGCGCCAAGTTTTGCGGATATTTTCTATGGTAACGCCTTCAACAACCAGTTACTGCCAGTGAAATTAGATGATAAAGATGTCGATGAACTATTTGAATTGGTTCAGCAAAACACAATTTGTCGTTTTACCGTCGATCTGGAACAACAGAAAGTACACGCCGGCAATAAAAGCTACGATTTTGAAATCGACAGCTTCCGACGTCACTGTATGATGAATGGTCTGGACAGCATCGGCCTGACATTACAGCATCTGGACGCCATAATCGCCTACGAGCAGGAACAACCGGTTTTCCTGCGTTAACCTTTCCTTTATTTATTCATCCCGTAGTTTTGTACTGCGGGGTTTTTTTATTATCGAAGTAGAAGATAAAAGTAACCCTGCCCTACCCAACACGGACTCAGACCCATCTTTTTCGGTTTTGAGAAGTTTTTTAGTTGATCCGAGGGCCCGCCCCTGAGCCTTCCCCCCCAAAAATAGAGGTTAGCCTAGCATATTAAAGAAATTACTAGGCAGGAACTGCAACTGTAGCTGGACAAATCTCTATCAATACCAGATTATGACTCATTTTAAGCTGATATGTAAAAAGAGACTGTATAGAATACAGTACACACAATGCACAATAAGAAAAAAAGCCAGTAAGCTTTCTTACTGGCTGGCAAATCACCATTACTCAAGAAAATTGGGGGAGAAGCCAGATTTCGTTCTGGCCTATTGAGCTACTTTCAATACTGATAATTATCGGCTTAATATAAGGAAACAAAAATTGATCAATAATACTACGGAGTTCCTCTTTTATGCCCAGCCCACGCTTACAACAACAATTCATCCGATTATGGCAACACCATCAAGGAAAAGAGGCTGAAACAACGTTACAAGAGCTGGCAAATGTATTGCACTGTTCAAAGCGCCATATCCGTTCACTGCTCAACAACATGCAGAAAGCTGGCTGGTTACAGTGGCAGGCAGAGTCCGGTCGGGGGAAACGTTCTCAGCTGAATTTCCTGCAAGATGGGAGGAAACTCCAGCAACAACGGGCTGAAGAGCTGCTTGAGCAACAGAACATTGAGAAATTGGTTCAGCTGGTTGGCGATAAAAATACCGTTCGTCAGATGGTGCTATCCCAGATTGAACGCCGTTTCCGCCAAGGAAAAAACTTACTGCGGATACTCTACTATCGCCCTTTCCCTAACCTGTTACCTGGCTCACCCTTACGCCGTTCTGAAATTCATCTGGTCAGGCAGATATTTAACAGTCTGACACGTATAAATGAGGAAAATGGGGAACCAGAAGCTGATTTAGCTCATCATTGGCAACAGCTATCTCCAAATCATTGGCGCTTTTATCTACGACCGGCCATCCATTTTCACCACGGCAGAGAATTACAGATGGAGGATGTTATTACTTCGATACAACGGTTACGCCATCTGCCTCTTTTCTCTCATATTGATAAAGCCACCACCCCCACACCACATGTGATTGATATTTTTCTTTCAGAACCTGATCACTGGCTCCCTTTATTGATTGGCAGCCCACACGCCATGATTTTGCCTCAAGAGTGGCAGCAACTACCAAACTTCTCTCGGACGCCAGTAGGAACCGGCCCTTACCAGGTAATAAAAAACAGCTCACAGAAACTACAAATTCGTGCCTTTGATAATTACTTTGGCTTTCGGGCGCTGATTGATGAGGTGAATATATGGATTCTGCCAGAATTAGCCGAGAAACTGGTTTGTACAACCCTGCATCTGGAAAGTGACAGCGCGGGTAATAACTCGTTAGAAAGCAGGATGGAAGAAGGTTGCTATTTCCTGCTGCATGACCACCGTTCGGCTCAATGCAGGCGAGAAGATGTTCGCCAATGGCTATGTAGCCTGTTAACACCAATAAATCTGTTAGCGCATTGCGACCCTTTTTATCAACGCCACTGGTCACCCGCATATGGTCTGTTACTGCGCTGGCATCACAGTAAACTTATACCCGAGTTGAGCAAACCAGAGGACATTACTCATCTGACCGTCACTCTTTATCATCAACATCACGAATACCACACAATCAGTCAGATCCTTCAGACCATACTGACCAAATGTGGTGTCGAATTGAAAATTAATATTGTGGATTATGACACATGGTTCAATGGCGACGCCGAAAGTGACCTCTGGCTTTCTACCGCCAATTTTTATAATCCTCTGGAATTTTCGCTATTCGCTACATTGTATGAGATACCATTATTGAAAAAATGCCTCGGTGATAACTTGAATAACGAAGTATCACAATGGCGACGACAAGAATTATCGCTTGAAGAGTGGTGCGAAAAAATAGTTGATGAACATTGGCTCTATCCGCTGTTCCACCACTGGCTTGAGTTACAAGGCCAGCGAAGTATGCGAGGCGTCAAAATGAACACCTTTGGCTGGTTTGATTTCAAATCTGCCTGGTTTAACCCATTTGACTACCCCTCTTCCTAAAGGAAGAGGATTCCCAGAGGCTGGCTAATAAGGGGTAATTCACAGAAAAAGCCAGAGTTATGAACATACACAGGTGTACAAACCCACTTTTATTCACTTTTTCTGTGGATATCTATGTGAAAAAGGCAGGGGTAATTCAAGTATAGCTTTATGTTATGAATTATCAATCTATAGACAAAAAATGAAATAGTATTTATTTTTCATTGAAATAGCCGCTATTTATCCCGCTATCTCAAACATCCATCACCGCCATAATGAACAACATCAGCTGGGGAGAACAAAAAATAATCAATAACAATGTTATCCACACGTTATGCTTTTTAGTTAAGCAAAAAACAGGGTTTTTGTAGAAAAAAGTGTTAGTCAAATCTGTAAATCAAACCAGTGATCTCATTTTTGCCTACTTATCCCATAAAACTGTGGATAACATGGTGTAAGATCCTGTTCATTATTACCAGCAATAGGTGAACAACAAAGTCACTCAATCTTACAATACTTGAAACAGCAATAAAAAATGTTTGTATATCATGCTATTATCACTTTATTAGTTATTACGTAAAACCCAGATTTATTATTCACAGAGAGTAAGGTTATTTTTTGACCTAAAAAGCGGATATCCCAAATGAACACATTTTTTTCCCCTCCTCTTCCACCGGATAATGAACAACAGTTGTTTGAATGCGCCCAACTCCTGGCTGGTTTATCAATGGGAGAACTGGCGGCAAAAGCAGATTTACCCATCCCACCCAATCTGAAACGGGATAAAGGCTGGGTAGGCATGTTGTTAGAATATTATCTCGGTGCCAGTGCCGGCAGTAAACCAGAGCAGGATTTCGAGCATATCGGTGTTGAGCTTAAAACTATTCCTATAGACAGAAGGGGTTATCCATTAGAAACCACGTTTGTCTGTGTTGCACCATTGACAGGAAACAGTGGTATTACCTGGGAAAGCTGTCACGTAAAGCGCAAATTATCGCGGGTGCTATGGATACCCGTTGAAGGTGAACGGGAAATTCCTTTAGCTAAACGCCGGGTTGGTTCCCCCTTGTTATGGAGCCCTAATAAAGAAGAGGAAGAGTTACTGCGTCATGACTGGGAGGAATTGATGGATCTTATCGTACTTGGCAAAGTAGAGAGCGTGACGGCCCGTCATGGTGAAGTATTACAGTTACGCCCTAAAGCAGCCAACAGCAAAGCATTAACAGAAGCAATCGGAGCACATGGACAGCCTATTATGACTCTGCCCCGGGGGTTCTATCTGAGGAAGAATTTTACGGCCCCGTTACTGGCTCGCCATTTTCTGATTTAAAATTGATCTCTGACCGGTTTTTTCATTGATATACTTACCTTGTACTCAATCATGCGTATAATTGAGTCTTTACCTTAAGGTTTTAATAAGCAATGTTAGAATGGATTGCTGATCCCCATGCTTGGATGGCACTTGCCACCCTGACAATTCTGGAAATCGTTTTAGGGATTGATAACATTATCTTTTTGTCACTTGTTGTGGCAAAACTCCCTACCCATCAACAAAATAAAGCACGCAAAATCGGGCTGATGGGCGCGATGCTAATGCGCCTAGGGCTGCTGGCATCTATTGCCTGGGTTATCCGGCTGACCTACCCGATCTTAACGGTTTTTGAACATGATGTTTCTGCCCGAGACCTAATCTTATTCTTTGGCGGCCTATTCCTGATATGGAAAGCCAGTAAAGAGATTCACGAAGCCATTGAAGGGGGCAATGAAGAAGGCTTAAAACGCCCTGTTCACTCTTTCTTAGGCGCTATTATCCAAATTATGCTGTTGGATATTATTTTCAGTCTGGATTCCGTCATCACCGCCGTTGGTCTCTCCGATCATCTGTTTATTATGATGGCCGCGGTTATCATCGCAGTCGCTGTCATGATGTTGGCAGCTCGTCCTATCGGCGAATTCGTTGATTGTCACCCCTCAGTAAAAATGCTGGCGCTGTCATTCCTGATCCTTGTGGGCTTTACCCTTATTCTGGAAGGCGTACAAATGCACATACCTAAAGGTTATATCTATTTTGCGATGTTCTTCTCAATGGCAGTAGAAACACTGAATCTGATGCGTGGGAAAAAAAAGAAGAAAGAAAATTAGTCATGACTCTGCAATAGCGCTAAAAATATCATTTTCTATGTAACAAAAAATCGCCGGTTATTCCGGCGTTTTTTGTTATGCTTAGCTAATCTAGCCAAGTATAGGAATCTCATTATGACTATCCAAGCAAATATGTATGAAGCTAAAAGTAACCTAAGCCAGTTAGCAGATAAGGCTGTCGGTGGTGAAGTTGTCATTATAGCCAAAGCTGGAAAACCTTATGCCCAGCTTGTACCAATTACCCAACAAAACAGAGTTCCTGGAGGATTCGAAGATCTTATTACGATAGAAGAGGATTTTTTTAATGCAGATCGGGAAATTCAGTTCATGTTTGAAGGTGACAAATGAAACGTTTGCTGCTCGATACACATGTTTTCATCTGGTGGCTTACCAATGACCCGAAACTAGGACCGATTACGCTGATTCAAATAATACCTGAGCTTTAGGGAATAAATTTACAACTCAACTATAAGCTTATTAACTATCCCCTAAAGCTATTATCAGAGCAGAAGAATTTTAGACCGTCTTCTTAGCCGCTTGTAAATAAAGCATCTCCAGCGCGATAGTCGCACCTGCCAGAGCGGTAATCTCGGACTGGTCATAAGCTGGCGCAACTTCCACTACATCCATACCCACAATATTCAGCGGCTGCAAACCACGCAATAATTTCAATGCGCGATCGGTTGTCAAACCACCAATTACTGGTGTACCGGTACCAGGTGCAAAAGCAGGATCAAGACAATCGATATCAAAAGTCAGATAAACCGGCATATCGCCAACAGTCTCTTTTATCTGAGCAACCAAATCATTCACATCACGGTCATTAACCTGAGCGGCATCCAGCACCGTGAAACCATCGTCCTGACCATGCTCAGTACGGATACCAATCTGTACTGAATGATGTGGGTCGATCAACCCTTCGTTTGGCGCATGATAGAACATGGTGCCGTGATCAAATTTGCTGCCGTTTGGATAGGTATCAGAATGAGCATCAAAATGAATCAACGCCATTTTGCCGAAATGTTTGGCATGAGCACGCAATAAAGGCAAAGTAATGAAGTGGTCACCGCCAAAAGAGAGCATACGCTTACCGGAAGCCAGCAGTTTTTCAGCATGAGCCTGTAACTTATCACTCATATTCTGAGCATCACCAAAGTCGAAGACCAAATCACCACAATCCACAACATTCAAATGATTGCGTAATTTAAAATCCCACGGCCAACGGCTGCTTTCCCACGCCAGGTTGGTAGAAACCTGACGAATAGCCGCAGGCCCGTGGCGACTGCCTGAACGGCCTGATGTTGCCATATCAAATGGCACCCCGGTAATCACCCACTCTGCATCGCTGGAATACGGCTGGAAGTTCAGCGGAAAGCGCAGGAAACCGAAGGCATTAGAAACCAAAGAGTTATCTTGTTGGTTGCCCAAGGTATTTATTGTCATGATAGATCCTCAACAGTCTCCCGATAGAACAAGGCTATTTCATTACAGAATAAATACTCAAAGCCATGACAAGATGGGTATCGCTGAAAGAATCCCATATTCATGTATCCTTGATATTTAACTGATATCAATAACCTTATCTGTATATAAGAGGCTTAGTTAACGCCAGAAGATTATTCATCTTCCAGATATGTGTAGCCATAAAGACCACTTTCAAATTCCAGTAAAAATTGCTCTTGCAAGCTGGCATCCAGATCGGTGCCTTTTACCTGGTCACGGAAACGAACCATCAGTACGTTAGGGTCCAGTTTTACATATTGCAGCATATCAGCGACTGAATCCCCTTCTTCACTTTGGTTATAAGTCACTTCGCCATTATCAAATACATAAACATCAATAGCTGCGGTATCCCCAAACAGATTATGCATATTGCCAAGAATTTCCTGATATGCTCCCACCATAAAGAAACCAATCATTGGCGGGTAATCAGGATCATAAGCGGGCATAGGCATGGTCGTTGCCACACCATCACCATCTACATAATGATCAATGATGCCATCGGAATCACAGGTGATATCTAACAACACAGCACGGCGTTCCAATGGCTTATCCAGTCCCTCAATCGGTAAAACTGGGAACAACTGGTCGATACCCCATGCATCAGGCATAGACTGGAACAGAGAGAAATTCACATAGAATTTGTCTGCCATACGCTCTTGCAGCTCATCAATAATTGGCCGGTGAGCACGGTTGCTTGGATCAAGATCCTGCTGAATACGACGACAGATATTCAAATACAACTCTTCCGCCCAAGCCCGCTCAGTCAAATCCAACATGCCATGAGCATATTGTGTATGAACATCATGCAGATCAAGCTGGCTGTCATGCAACGATTCACGTAAAGAACGTCTATTCCCTTCAGAATGCATCTCCTGCCAGGTTTCCCACAGGCTGGCGATCGGGCGGGAAGCATCCTCAGCCGGTGGTGTTGTCTGCGTAAATTCATTACGTTCAACTCCGATAACATTGGATACTAACACCGTATGATGAGCCGTCAGGGCACGACCAGATTCGGTGATAACGGTCGGGTGTGGTAAACCATGCTCATCACAGGCATCACCAATACCCCAAATGACATTGTTGGCGTATTCATTCAACCCATAGTTCACAGAACAATCAGATTGAGAACGGGTCCCTTCGTAATCGACACCCAACCCACCACCAACGTCAAAGCACTCAATATTGACACCGAGTTTATGTAACTCGACATAAAAACGGGCTGATTCACGAACACCTGTTGCGATATCACGAATATTCGCCAACTGTGAGCCAAGGTGAAAATGCAGTAATTGCAAGCTATCAAGCCGGCCTGCCTCACGCAGGATCTCAACTAATTGCAGTACCTGAGTCGCAGCTAGTCCAAACTTCGATTTTTCACCGCCACTGGCTTGCCATTTACCCGAACCCTGAGATGCTAAACGTGCACGGACACCCAAACGAGGGATCACATTCAGCCGTTCAGCCTCTTCCAGTACCTGAGCAATTTCAGACATTTTCTCGATCACCAGATAAACCTTGTGACCGAGCTTTTCACCTATCAGCGCCAGACGAATATATTCACGATCTTTATATCCATTACACACGATTACGGTACGGGTCATCCCCGCATGCGCCAACACCGCCATCAGCTCCGCTTTGGAACCTGCTTCAAGCCCTAAAGGTTCACCAGAACTGGCCAGTGATTCAATAACACGGCGTTGTTGGTTAACTTTAATGGGATAAACTAAAAAGTAGTCGCCTTTATAGCCATACGACTCTCTGGCGCGTTTAAATGCCGCGTTAATTGAACGCAAACGATGTTGCAGGATTTGAGGAAAACAAAATAGCGCCGGCAAGCGTAAATGTTCCTGTTCCTCCTGAACTCTTTTCACCAATCCCGCAAGATCAATTCTTGCCCCTGGCAAATCAGGGTTTGGACAAACACTGACATTGCCGAGATCATTGACGTAGTAGTAACTCCCTCCCCAATATGCAATATTGTAAGTCTGTTGCATTTTACGAGCGATATTATCATTCATGGCAGTCTCCTTAATGGAGTTAGAGTTTCGCCTTCGCCTGTAATTAATAAATAACTCAAAACACCATCGTTTCGCGTGTTGAGAAATATCAGGGAACAGCATGCTCTTAAGGTTGTAAAAAGCGTTTAGTTACTACTAAACAATGACAAAATTATCGAGTGACAATACGCCTGTACGACATATCCGGCCTATTTGTTGGCAACAGATAACATCGAATTAAAGACATATTGAAAAGAAAGGAAAAAGACGCGGATATATCCGACGACAAGTGTGGCTGTTGGCCATTAGCAATCAGCAGATAATGGTTCATTACCCCATTCACCCCCACACATGACTCATACCAAGGAGCCATTTTCTCAATTGAGAAACAGAAGCTATTCGTATAGCTCTCTGCGAGTCTGTAGCACAAAGAATCCAACTACGGCCGCTGTTTATACTCGCAATTACACAAAATTGCAAAATGAAATTGAACAAAACTCACATATAAACAAAGAAATTATTTGTCAGCAGATGAAAATTACCATTTGAGCTAAAAAAATCTGGAACAGGGATAAAAATTACCCTAGAATAGCCGTCTAGATGTTAATCCATCCGTTTCCAAACTGAAATTATATTTTTAAGGTAACGTTATATAATGACCACATACCTTTTCACTTCTGAATCTGTTTCCGAAGGGCATCCTGATAAAATCGCAGACCAAATTTCTGATGCTGTTCTTGACGCTATTTTGGAACAAGATCCAAAAGCCCGCGTTGCATGCGAAACCTATGTTAAAACCGGCATGGTTATGGTTGGTGGTGAAATTACTACCAGCGCCTGGGTTGATATTGAAGAAATTACGCGGCAAACAGTTCGAGAGATTGGTTATGTTAATTCTGAGATGGGTTTTGATGCAAACTCATGCGCAGTATTAAGTGCGATTGGTAAACAGTCACCGGATATTAATCAAGGTGTTGACCGCGAAGATCCATTACAACAAGGTGCTGGTGACCAAGGGCTAATGTTCGGTTATGCAACCAACGAAACCGATGTACTGATGCCTGCGCCTATCACCTATGCACACCGTCTGGTTCAGCGTCAGGCTGAAGTCCGGAAAAATGGTGTACTGCCGTGGCTGCGTCCTGATGCTAAAAGTCAGGTAACTTTCCAATACAATAACAACAAAATTGTCGGTGTTGACGCAGTTGTCCTTTCAACACAGCATTCTGAAGCGATTAATCAGAAAGATCTGCAAGAAGCCGTCATGGAAGAGATCATCAAGCCGGTTCTGCCTGCTGAGTGGTTAACTCCAACCACCAAATATTTCATCAACCCAACCGGCCGTTTCGTCATTGGCGGCCCAATGGGTGATTGTGGCCTGACTGGCCGTAAAATTATCGTAGATACTTACGGTGGCATGGCTCGTCACGGCGGCGGTGCATTCTCCGGTAAAGATCCATCTAAAGTTGACCGTTCCGCGGCTTATGCTGCACGTTATGTCGCAAAAAATATTGTTGCCGCGGGCTTGGCTGATCGCTGTGAAATTCAAGTTTCCTACGCTATCGGCGTTGCAGAGCCAACGTCCATTATGGTGGAAACATTTGGCACGGAAAAAGTTTCAACAGCAACTCTGATTCTGCTGGTGCGTGAATTCTTCGATTTGCGTCCTCATGGTTTGATTCAGATGCTGGATCTGCTACATCCAATCTACCGTGATACTGCTGCCTACGGCCATTTTGGTCGTCCACAATTCCCGTGGGAAGCGACAGATAAAGCAGAAATCCTGCGTGACGCTGCTGGCCTGAAGCAATCAGCGGTCAATATGTAAAAGCAAAAAGCCCGGTTTGGATAACTGAACCTGGCTTTTCTTAACATTAGCGGGTTATTGAAGAAATCCTGAAATTGCTATTTTTATCTGGCTTATTTAAGGATTTCTATTAACATTCGACTATCCTCGCCTACTTCGATTCTCAACACATGCAATCAGTCAGAATTCCAGTTGCCTTACAACAAGCGGTTATGCGTACTTTGCGGCAAAAGCTGCAACAGGCAAACTTATATCTCAATCGTGATTTTCCAGAGCCTACGATAAATTACCGCCAGCGTGGTACCTCCGCAGGTAGTGCCTATATAAAAGATTGGCAAATCCGCCTTAATCCGTTGCTATTGATTGAAAACCAACAGGCTTTTATTGATGAAGTTGTTCCCCACGAATTGGCTCACCTATTGGTTTATCGTTATTTTGGCAAAGTGCCTCCACATGGAAAACAATGGCGTTGGATGATGGAAGAAGTATTAGGTTCTATCGCTAGCCGAACACATAAATTTGAAATCGATTCAATGCGCAGTAAAACTTTTACTTATTACTGTCGCTGCCAACAACATGAGCTGACTTTGCGACGTCATAATAAGATATTACGGGAAGAGAACCATTATATCTGTAAGAAATGTGGAGAGAAGCTTATTGCTAAATCAATGGTTTCTTTTAATTCTGATTTATAAAAGAATAGGATTAAATTATTTTAATATCCAAGTGAGTATTATTTGCATTTTAATCGCACTAAAAAAGTAAAAAGCAGTGATTAAGGATTTTTTAAAGCGAGTAAAAGATTCGATACTCTGCCGACATAGAAAGAGAAAGTAGCAGAAAAAGCAAGTTTTAAATTGACTAATAAAACAAAATGACAACATTAATCCAATAAAAAATATTAAATTACATTAAAATATTTAACGGGGTTAATCGTATTAAGCGAAAAAGCACGAAAACATTTAAAAGAATTAAAGAATGTTGAAGAAATTGGCATTATTTTTAATGCTATTAACACATCTGTTACTCTCTGGTTTTAAATCTAAAAAATCAAATACAGAAAAACGAGAAAAATTAATTATCAGTTTAATGAAAATGGGGGAATTAAATAGAGATCTGAAAACAAAAAAACATTGAATTGTCAGTAAAACCGTGCCAGTAAAGATAGAAAGTGGATATGATTAGCGTTTGTTAAAGGTAAAAAATGATATCCCATAATGATTAAACTTAATAAAAAGCAGGTGTTAAAAGGGGTAAAAACAATGGTTAAAGCTTTATACCGATTAAACCCATAAGTTAAAAAATAACTTTTAATAACAGTTTAAAACCTGACCATCATAAATCTATCAGTTAAAATAAGAAAAATAATTGGTTTTATTAATACTTATATACCCCGTAAAAAGAAAAAATAAGAATATGAAATAGTTTAATAAGACAACATATTTTAAAAAAAGAACCTACTTTAATAATGTTTTCAACCGGGGAATAAACTTTCCCATAAACCAGTTAAATAATCGTTCATGAAAAATCCGAATAATAAAGTCCACACTGAGCAATAAATGCATTAGAAAACGGTCAGCAGGATTTGCTATCTGGAAGCATGACCTTTATTGGAGCGCACTTTACTTAACTGTGCACTTAAGCACACCCAATACTATTACGCGGAAACTGAAAGAACTGGGGTTAGAGTAAGGAGAGAACATCTCCAGCTTTATCGCCGCTTTTCAGCATTTAATACATCACATTCCCCATTATCAGGATTAAATAACTCGATCCTGATCACATTTCATACTG
>NZ_JAJAFX010000210.1:0-602 GCF_025384845.1 Photorhabdus temperata
ATGGAGCCATCCTTGAAATACCACCCTTGAATGTTCGATGTTCTCACCCAGGCCCGTGAACCGGGTCGGGGACAGTGTCTGGCGGGTAGTTTGACTGGGGCGGTCTCCTCCTAAAGCGTAACGGAGGAGCACGAAGGTTGGCTAATCACGGTCGGACATCGTGAGGTTAGTGCAAAGGCATAAGCCAGCTTGACTGCGAGAGTGACGGCTCGAGCAGGTACGAAAGTAGGTCTTAGTGATCCGGTGGTTCTGTATGGAAGGGCCATCGCTCAACGGATAAAAGGTACTCCGGGGATAACAGGCTGATACCGCCCAAGAGTTCATATCGACGGCGGTGTTTGGCACCTCGATGTCGGCTCATCACATCCTGGGGCTGAAGTCGGTCCCAAGGGTATGGCTGTTCGCCATTTAAAGTGGTACGCGAGCTGGGTTTAGAACGTCGTGAGACAGTTCGGTCCCTATCTGCCGTGGGCGTTGGAAGATTGAAAGGGGCTGCTCCTAGTACGAGAGGACCGGAGTGGACGCACCGCTGGTGTACGGGTTGTCATGCCAATGGCATAGCCCGGTAGCTAAGTGCGGGAGAGATAACCGCTGAAAGCATC
>NZ_JAJAFX010000211.1:0-596 GCF_025384845.1 Photorhabdus temperata
GAAAGCCGTAAATATCAGACCAACACATTCAAGCCTGCGTATATTAAAGATAAGCGCGCGCCAGATTTACGTAAACCGATTCGTCGCCAAATTGGCGAGCGTATCGGTGGCGAGTACACAGCAGCAGAACGCGAAATGCTGAATCTGCAATTCGAAATGACTGACCAGATTGACATGCTAAACCGGCGTTTAGAATGGATGGCGGCAAATGCACTGGTCAAATCACAAATCACTGTGGTCGGTGATGGCTTTCCGACTACCGTGATTGATTTCGGGCGTTCAAGTGATCTGACTATCACGTTAAGTGGCTCAGATAAGTGGCCGATGAAAGTCGCTGCTGGCACAACAAACACGCAGCCGTCTGATGATATTGAGAAATGGCAAACGTTGATTCTGAAAGAGTCTGGGGCTGTACCGACTGATTTAGTCTTTACGGCTTCATCTTGGAAAGCGTTCCGTCTTGATACCAGCATCAAAGACAACGCCATCACATTCCCGGCATTGAACCCATACGGCAATCAGGTTGATATCGGGCCACGAATTGAAAAAGGCGCAGTCTACAAGGGGCGGTGGGGCAACTTTGATTTATGGTTGTA
>NZ_JAJAFX010000212.1:0-594 GCF_025384845.1 Photorhabdus temperata
CATTATAAATATGGCTAATAAAGAAGAATGCTCAAGCACCCTGACTGATCTCATCAATCTTGCATGTGATATTAACTATGAAGTTTCTCGATCCCTTAAAGCGGCCCTAAATAGCGGAGGTGAAGAATGAATAGCAAAACCACAGAAGAGTTGCGCAATCTTTCTTACATTAATTTGGCGGCAGATGATGCACTCGGAAAAATAGAAGCTTTGGCATCAGCGGCCGGTTATTTACTTGCTGATGATGAGCTGAGTGAAATCGGGCTTGAGCTTTTAGAAATTATCCAAATAATTGCCAGTGAAGCATCAAGGGGAGAATGATGAATGATTTAGCTGATGATATTTCCGATATGGATTTAAAGATCATGCAGATAGATGCGCTTCTCTACATATGGCAAGAATCATTTAAGAAAAATTGTGAAGAATCCTACTTCATTGGTGTACTACAGAGTTTAGTTCTCGAAGTGAGGAAAAAGCTGGAAAAACTGGAGGGTCAGACAAAAAATATTGGAGACCAAAAGAACCCTGAAATAGAAAATAATGAAATTAATATCAGCAAGATAAGATTTAAAGATTTATTAGATAAATCTGAAC